>NZ_DBHIVL010000073.1:0-11281 GCF_057271695.1 Centipeda sp. (in: firmicutes) | reverse complement strand
TCACTCTGTGACCTGTTTTCGTGTGCCTTTATTTACCGGCTGTACTTTCAACCTATACACCTTGGTTATTATCAAACATTTGAAGAAGCTGTTCAGGCGCGGAATGTGGGAATGGCTTGTATGTTCGGGGATTACGGACGGTATGACGAGGTGGAAGAAATTCCTCCGTGGATAGAAGAAGATGTCATCAACCGATGTAAACGGTTCGTGGATTTATCAATCTGCGAATCGTTTATTGATTTTGTGAAGAATGCGGCGTAATGCCGAAGGAGGCAGCACAATGAAAGTTTTTCTAAACGCAGGTCATGCCCCGGACGGGAATCCAGACCCAGGAGCGTGCGGATATGGACTGCGGGAATGTGATGTGGCAAAGAACGTCGCTGACCTTGTTGCGGGCTATCTCGTTGCCGCAGGTGTCGAGGTGGTCGGAAATTTGCAGTCTGATAGCCTCCATGAAGTTGTCTCAGCTTCCAACCGTGCGGATGCCGATGTGTTCATCTCCATTCACTGCAACGCCTGTAACGGCACGGCAAACGGAACGGAGGTCTGGCACTTCTACGGAAGCGGCGCAGGAGAGAAGCTGTCAAGCTGCATTCAGAACCAGATTGTGGATGCGCTCGGAACTGTGGATCGCGGCACAAAGGGCGCAAAGCCTGGTGTCAATGGTCTGTATGTTCTGAGCAACACGGATGCGGTCGCTGTGCTTGTGGAACTTGCGTTTATCGACCATGCGGGTGATGCGCAGTTGCTCCGTAGTCAGCAGGATGAATTCGCGCGTGCGATTGCGCGTGGGGTAACGGACTATGAAGGAGCGTGTTGAAGATGAAACTGGAACACATTCAAAACGAACTGAAGAATCATGTGGGGGACTTTGTACGGACGGAAGCGAAGGAAGCGACCGTCCTCTGGCTGCATGAGAAGGGGCTTCCCGCCGCTCGTGAGGTGTCGGCGGCATATACGGCGGCACTCCGTGAGAGCGCGGAGAAGGAGACGGGATGGTGCAGATTCCGTGACTGCATCTTCCTACCGCTTGTCATTGATGGGGCGATCTGGATGACGGGCAAGATGCTTGAGCGTATGATGACATCCACGGCAGGGAAATAATGACGCTCGGCAGTTTGTTTTCTGGCTCAGGAGGCTTTGAACTCGGAGCGATCCTTGCGGGGATTACGCCGAAGTGGGCATCGGAGGTCGAGCCGTTTCCGATTCGCGTCACTACGAAGCGGCTTCCCTCCGTCAAACATCTGGGGGACATTCACCAGATTCACGGCGATGAGATCGAGCCCGTGGACATCATCACCTTCGGCTCTCCTTGCACGAATCTCAGCATAGCGGGACGCAGGGACGGGCTTTACGGTGCGGAATCCCTACTGTTCTTCGAGGCAATTCGTATCGTTCGGGAAATGAGGTGTGCAACGAATGGAAGATACCCAAGATTCATCGTCTGGGAGAATGTCGCGGGCGCGTTTTCAAGTTCGGGCGGATGGGATTTCCAATCCGTCCTCACGGAGATCGTCCGCCTCAAAGAGCCGAAAGCACCCGAGATGCCTTTACCTCAAAAAGGTGGATGGGCATACGCCGACATTCTCATGGGAGACGGATGGAGCGTTGCTTACCGGCTCATGGACGCACAGGGCTGGGGAGTTCCACAGCGTCGGCGCAGAATCTACCTTGTCGCAGATTTTGGAGGATCAAGTGCCGGACAAATACTATTTGACACCGAAAGCGTGCGCGGGGATCTTGCGCCGTGCTTCGCTGCGTGGCAAGGCGCTGCCCGAGAGTTTGCGGATGGCACTGGAACGGCAAGCGAGAGGGTAAGCGCAGGTTTCTGTACGGAGCATTCCGCACAGAGCCGCAGCATCGGCTATGCGGAGGAGAAATCTCCGACGCTTCGTGCGGGAAAAGTACCTGCCGTATTCGAGTCACATGGAGCAGATGCACGGTATAGCGGCCCTCTTCCTGTTGCGCCGACGGTCTCTCGTCATTACGGCACAGGCGGGAATAATCAGCCGCTTGTATTGAAGGACGTACAGGCATACGGCATCTCCTCGTTCCAGTCCAATGCCATGAAATCAAGCAATCCGCACTCTGGGATATATGAAACCGAGACGGCGCGGACGATTGACCGGAGCGGAGGGAATCCTGCGTGCTGTCAGGGTGGTGTTGCCGTTGTCTCCATCCAAGGTTCGATGATCGGGCGCTCCGAAAAGAACGGCCCGCAGGGAAGCGGTATCGCAGAGAATGTGAGTTTTACGCTCAACACTGCCGACCGTCATGCGGTCTATGCCATGACCACAGGCTGCCACTCTCATTTTGCAAAGGAGAAATGCCCGACGCTTATGGCGCGGGATTATAAAGACCCGATGGTCGTCAATCAGCCCATCTATGCCGTGCGGAGACTGACATCGACCGAGTGCGGACGCTTGCAGGGCTTTCCAGACGGATGGTGCGCGGGGCTGGAAACCGACAATCCCACGGAGGAAGAGATGGCGTTCTGGCGCACGGTCTTTGAGACGCACCGAAAAATCATGGACGGGAAGAAACCCAAGACAGATACGCAGATTCGGAGATGGCTGAGGTATCCGCACTCGGATGCAGCGGAGTACAAGATGTGGGGGAACGGCGTCGCACTTCCTTGTGCGTTTTATGTCCTTACAGGAATAGTACATTTCGGTGGTTCTGTGTATACAATAGGTTTCGCTTGCTAATTCTTCCCATACGAGTGATCGGACATGAAAACGGATTTCACAGTCAGGTATGAAACCGGTGGATCCTGTGCTACTCTATAGTTGCGGGATAAGGCCGAACATATATTGATCCCTTGAGATCGTGAGTGATCGTGGTTGGATGTGCTTTGGAGCACAGTAACATGTCGCCCTCTTGTTCCTTTGAACAGAGGAATAGCACGCGTAATATGATTCATTTCACCGAAGTACATCAATCCCGCAATATTCTCTAAGGAAGGTGGTACTATGCGCAATCTGTTGGAGGTGTGCTGCGGGATCGACGTTCATAAGGAAATTCTTGTGGCATGTATCCTCAAAGGCGGAATCGAGGAGGAGCCGGAGCCAATCATCAAGGAGTTCTCTACCCTCCTTAGTGGATTGGACGAATTCAAAAGCTGGCTTATTGAGCATAACTGCCATGATGTAGCGATGGAGAGCACAGGGGTATATTGGTTTCCCATCTACAATGTGCTGGAATCTATCTTCTACGAAGACGGTCATATGAATATCATTGTGGCAAATCCACATCACATGAAAAATGTTCCCGGAAAGAAGACGGACATCAAGGATTCCCATTGGATCGCAACGCTTCTGCGTGCGGGACTGTTGGCACCGAGCTATATTCCGCCCAAAGAAATCCGTGAGCTTCGCGACTGGACGAGGTACCGGGATGTCCTTATCAAGGAACTGGTAGGGCATAAGAATCGTATTGAAAAACACTTGCAACAATGCGGTTTCAAACTTTCCACCATTCTTTCGGATATTTTTGGCATGTCCGGCTATGAACTGATCCGAAAACTATGCGAAAAAGGAAAACTTACCGCATTGGAGGTAGAAGGCTGTCTGCATGGAACACTCAGAGCCAAATCCGGTGAGGTTCAGCAGGCTGTCGCCGGACGATTATCTGCACACGACAGGCTGTTCCTGACGAATCTGGTAAAGGTAATGGAACATTGTCGCAAGGAAATCGAGGAGGCAGAGTGCCACATTACTGTATATGCGCAACAGTATGAGCCCACATTGCAGTTACTGGAAACAATACCGGCACTTCAGCGGCGTGCAAGCACCATCATTGTGTCGGAATTGGGCGATGATTTCTCGATGTTTCCGACTGCCGGGCATTTATGTAAATGGGCAGGTTTGTGTCCCGGCGACAATGAGAGTGCCAAGAAAAAGAAAACCATGCGCATCATCAAGGGGAATCCTCGGATTAAGAGCGTCATGGTTCAATGTGCATGGGCAGCAACGCGCTGCAAAAACTTCTTTCTTCGCGATTGGTTTTACCGATTGCGTGCCAGACGCGGAACAAAAAAAGCACTGATTGCTGTAGCACGAAAGCTGCTCGCTATGGTTTGGTATATTCTGACCACAGGGGAAAACTATGAAGAAACGCGCTATGAGCAGACCAAGAAAAATCAAGAAGACAGACGAAAACAGAGGTTGAAAACCGAAGCTGCAAAACTTGGATTTAAGCTCGTTCCTGCCTGAATTTATCAGTGCTTCCTATACTGTAAATGTCATAGTTTGACAAGAGCTATGGCTTAGTTTTTCGTGCGTTTTTCTAAGGAGTCACTTGACTTTCGCCCCCCGATAGAGCGTATATGGATATGCCACGAGCACGTGTGGTTTCGTAATATGAATGTAATGACCAAAGTTCATAAAGGAGGAAACCACCATGAAGGTCAATTACAACATCCAGAAGGAAGAGCGCAAGGCGATGGTCGCGGTAGTCAGCAAGGTGCTCGACACGAAGCCCGTCTACTGCGGCGCACCGACATTTTCCTACAAGGTCGGCGCATTCGAGATCACAAAGGACGGTAGCCTTTGCTTCGACGATGCCACCGATGAAGCGACCGTTGCGCGTGTGCGCACGGCACTGCGCGAAGCGGGCTTCACGTCCGAGGGTGGGGAGAACGAGGCTTCCTGCGCGGACACGGGGGCAGATGAGCCGAGCCGGACGGAAGCGGCAGTGGATGATCTGACACCGGCAGAAACGGCGGTAGAAGAACCCGACGAGGACAGCCTTTCCATCAGTCTCCCGCGCAGCCTTTTCACGGAGACCGCACTGCAGAATCTGGACGCACTCCTTCTGAGCAAGGGGTGGCTCATTCGTCACGCCTTCGACATCAAGGACGCGACCTACACGCTTACCAATGACCGCATCACCTTTGCATGGCTGCACGGCTCGATCACCGACGAGACGGCAAAGGCGTATGCCACATTCATCAGTAAGCTCTGCGAGATGGCACGGACCCAGAAGCGCGTCACGGCGAAGGAGAAAATTGTGGACAACGAAAAGTACGCTTTCCGCTGCTTCCTCCTGCGCCTTGGCATGATCGGGAGTGCCTACAAAGAGTCGCGCAAGATTCTCCTGCAGAACCTCACGGGCAGCAGCGCGTTTAAGAGTGGACATCGGAAAGGAGATGAGCGCCATGCATTTTCCGAGTAGGGAGCAGATCGCCGTGCTTCGAGAGCGGTATCCGCGCGGGACAAAGGTGGAACTCCTCGCTATGGACGATCCCCAAGCCCCACCGACAGGAACGATGGGCGAGATTCTGCGCGTTGACGATGCGGGACAGCTTCTCGTCCGATGGGCGACAGGCTCGTCACTCAGCCTGATCCCTAGCGTGGACTCCTTCCGCATTATGCAGAAAGGGGGCAGATCATGAACGAGAAGGTTTTCGCACAGATCATGGATATCCGCGATTCGGGGCGGGTGAATATGTTCGACATTCCCGCTGTTCAGAGGATGGCGTTTAAGATGGAATTCTACGAACTCATCTGCTTCATCGAGAGAGATCGTGCGGCGTATGTACACTTTATCCTCACGGGCGAAGAGTAAGTTTTACGGCTTCTTGCACAGCCTTTCGGGGCTGTGTTTCTCTCGAAAAATAAGTGTAGTTTATCCGAAATATGACTTGCTATATCCTGCGTTTAGAGGCATATATGTACATGACAAAGGGAACAACCTACACAGAAAGCGAGGAACACAAAATGAAAAGCGCAGAAGCAAGATGGCCGAAGACCACCACGATGGAGCACCTCGATGAAATGCGGTTCGGGACGAGCGGCGCGATTCTACGCTACGGCGAGCAGATCCTTGTCGTCGGGATGGAATGTTGGGGCTTCCACGCAGCCATCTACGAGATGGTCGAAACGCCGAAGGAGACGGGATTTGCGGACATCGAATGCCGACTGAACCTCGTCGAAGCCGCCACCGAGCTTTTTGAGGACGGCGGGCACGCGATGGTTTGGTGCATGAAGCGCATCTAAGCTGCGCCAAATAAAAAACAGCCCTTCGGGGCTGCTTCTCGTTTCAGATATTGTGAGTCGCTGAGAGCGGCTCTTTTTTGATGGGGGTGATTGCTTGCGGAAACTGACGGACTACACACCGACGAAGTTCATGGCAGAGAACGCACACTATGACAAAGCCGCTGCGGATTATGCGGTGGGATTTATTGAGTGCCTGTGCCATACGAAGGGGACGTGGGCAGGAAAGTCCTTCGAACTCATCGACTGGCAGGAGCGCATTATCCGAGACATTTTCGGAATTTTGAAGCCGAACGGGTATCGCCAGTTCAACACGGCGTATGTTGAGATTCCCAAGAAACAGGGAAAACAGCTTGCTCTTGACACGAAAATCCCTACACCCGAGGGATTCACTACAATGGGTGATATTCGCGTGGGAGATACCGTTTTTGACGAAAATGGACAGCCCTGCCGTGTTGTCGCCAAGAGTGATGTGGATGATACGGAGCAAGCCTATCGGCTGACCTTTCGTGACGGTTCCTCCATCGTCGCGGGAGAGCGTCATCTCTGGAATGTGGATTACATCATCGGCGCGCCGCGATCCGCCCTTTGGACAACGGGTGAAATCTACCATCGGACGATGAAACACAGAGAAAAATATCGGGATAACGAGAAGGAGGCACGCCGTTCGATTATCCGAATCCCTGCGGCAAAGACGCTGCAGATCGAGGAAAGAAAACTGCCCGTTGCTCGCTCCTGTTTTCATTATCTGGCAGAGATTGAGCCGCTCTCAGAGCGAGTCCCCATGCAGTGCATTCAAGTGGACAGCAGAAGCCATTGTTATCTGGTAGGGGAATCCTTCGTTCCAACGCACAACAGTGAACTTGCCGCCGCCGTCGCACTTCTTCTTTGCTGCGGCGATGGGGAGGAGCGAGCCGAGGTGTATGGCTGTGCTGCCGACCGTCAACAGGCGAGCATCGTATTCGAGGTCGCAGCCGACATGGTGCGGATGTGTCCCGCACTCAGCAAACGGGTGAAGATCCTCGCCTCCCAGAAGCGTATGGTCTATCTGCCGACAAATAGCTTCTATCAGGTGCTTTCGGCAGAAGCCTATTCAAAGCACGGTTTCAATATCCACGGCGTTGTGTTTGACGAGCTGCACACGCAGCCGAACCGCAAGCTCTTTGACGTTATGACGAAAGGCTCCGGCGATGCGCGTATGCAGCCGCTTTACTTCCTCATCACTACGGCGGGGACGGATACGCAGTCCATCTGCTATGAGACGCACCAGAAAGCGAAGGACATTCTCGAAGGGCGAAAGATCGACCCGACCTTTTATCCCGTGATCTACGGCGCAAAGGAAGATGAGGACTGGACAGATCCCGAGGTTTGGAGGCGGTCGAATCCGTCCCTCGGTATCACTGTCGGCATCGACAAGGTACAGGCGGCCTGCGACTCCGCACGACAGAATCCCGCCGAGGAGAACAGTTTCCGTCAGCTGCGGTTAAATCAATGGGTAAAGCAGTCCGTGCGGTGGATGCCGATGGACAAGTGGGATGCGTGTGCCATACCCGTGGATGCAGAAGCCTTGGAAGGTCGCGTCTGCTACGGCGGATTAGACCTTTCCTCCACGATGGACATTACGGCATTTGTGCTCGTGTTTCCTCCGACCGAGGAGGATGAACCGTTTGTCGTGCTTCCGTACTTCTGGATTCCCGAGGAGAATATCGACCTTCGCGTGCGGCGCGACCATGTGCCGTATGACGTGTGGGAGCAGCAGGGCTTTCTTATGACCACGGAGGGAAATGTGGTTCATTACGGATTTATCGAGGCGTTCATTGAGAAACTGGGCGAGAAGTACAACATTCGTGAGATTGCTTTTGACCGATGGGGCGCGGTGCAGATGGTGCAGAACCTCGAAGGAATGGGATTCACCGTTGTTCCATTCGGGCAGGGCTTCAAGGATATGAGTCCGCCGACCAAGGAGCTGATGAAACTGACTCTGGAAAAGAAAATAGCGCACGGTGGGCATCCCGTCATGCGCTGGATGGCAGACAACATCTTCATTCGCACCGATCCCGCAGGGAACATCAAGGCGGACAAGGAGAAGTCCACAGAGAAGATCGACGGCGTGATTGCACTCATCATGGCGCTGGATCGTGCGATTCGGTGTGGAAATGATACCTCCGCATCTGTCTATGACGAGCGAGGAATCTTGCTGCTGTGATTCGGGATCTGAATCAGAGTGCGGCAACTTGGAGTTTCAGTCCAAGCGGCTGCATGAGTTTGAGCAAGGTGTCGATTTTTGGTGTCGTTTTGAAAGATTCGATGCGTGCAACGGAGGACTGCGGCAGACCGCAACGCTGCGCAAGCGTTCTTTGGCTGATGCCAAGGGCGGTGCGCCGCTCAATCATCGAAGAAACAATAGCTGCAATTTCTTCAATCTCCTCCATACTTCGACGGCTCTCTGCGTCAATGGATTTTACATGATTCTTGTAATCTTCCCATGTTTTCATTTTCCTCGCTCCTTTTGCTGACGAAGGTAATCGTTTCGTGCTTCTTTTGCACGGGCTAGTTCGCGCGGCGGTGTCTTCATACTTTTCTTCCGAAAGTGGTGCAGCAGAACATATTGACCGTCTGCGTAATAGAAGTAGAAGATCCGGTTGTTTCCGGGGCGAAGTTCCCATATATCATCTTCCAGATATTTTGTGATCTTACTCGGTAATCTCGTTCCGTTGCGTGCCAAAAGATCGATGTAAAAGATGATCTGATCATATTGAATCCGCGCATCTTTGTTCGTCTTGCTTTTTTCACGTAACTCCTCGAGAAAATTCCATACGTCGGATGTCCCGTTTCTTTTCTCGTAGAACTCAATTCGATACATATTATACTCCCTCTTAAAGACACTTTGATGATAGCATAAAAGCTATCATTGTGCAAGGAGAATAACCCATGAACCTATTCAATAAACTCTTCCGTTCGCGGGACAAGCCTTACAATCATCTTGGCGGCTTGTCCTTTTTGTTTGGACAGACGGCGGCGGGCAAGGCGATCAACGAACGTACTGCCATGCAGACAACGGCAGTATACGCCTGTGTGCGTATCCTCGCCGAATCCATCGCAGGGCTGCCGCTTCGCGTCTACGCCTATCAAGGTCAGGGCAAGGAGCGCGTGCCGGAGCATCCGCTGTACTTTCTGCTCCACGATGCACCGAATCCCAAGATGACCTCCTTTATATTTCGCGAAACCATGATGAGTCACCTTCTTTTGTGGGGAAATGCTTATGCCCAGATACTTCGGGATGGCAGAGGGCGTGCTCTCGGACTCTATCCGCTGCTCCCGGACAAGATGGAAGTCAGCCGTGACAGCCACACGGGGGAACTCTACTACAACTACACGAGAAGCACGGAGGAGAATCCGAATTTTGCGGACAAGGGGCAGATTCGTCTGCGTCGTGAAGATGTCCTCCACATTCCGGGACTCGGCTTCGACGGTCTCGTCGGCTACAGTCCGATTGGTATGGCAAAGAACGCCATCGGGATTGCGCTTGCAACGGAGGAATACGGCGCGGCATTCTTCAAGAACGGTGCGCGTCCGGGCGGCGTTCTGGAACATCCGGGCGTTCTCAAAGACCCGTCGAAACTCCGTGAAAGCTGGCACGCCGTTTACGGCGGTACGATGAACACGGGCAGGATTGCTGTTCTTGAGGAAGGTGTAAAGTATCAGCAGATTGCCATACCGCCCGAGGAGGCTCAGTTCCTAGAGACGAGGAAGTTCCAGATTGACGAGATTGCACGACTTTACCGTGTACCGCCGCATATGGTCGGAGACTTGGAGAAATCCTCGTTTTCGAACATCGAGCAGCAGTCGCTTGAATTTGTAAAGTACACCTTGAATCCATGGGTCGTTCGTTGGGAGCAGTCCCTGCAAAAAGCACTGCTGACGGATAAAGAGCGGAAGGACTACTTCATTCGCTTCAACGTGGACGGTCTTCTGCGCGGGGACTACAAGAGCCGCATGGAGGGATATGCCATCGGGCGACAGAACGGATGGCTTTCGGCAAACGACATCCGCAGCCTTGAGGACATGAACCCCATCGAAGCGGACGAGGGCGGCGATCTCTATCTCATCAACGGGAATATGACAAAACTGAGGGACGCAGGTTTATTCGCCAACAAGAAAGGAGAGGGCGATGAAACGTAAATTTTGGAACTGGGTGCGGAACGAGGGAGAGAAGCGAATCTTGCTTCTGGACGGTGAAATCTCGGACGAAACGTGGTGGGGGGATGAAATTACACCCCAGATGTTTCGATCTGAGCTTCACGCCGCCGAGGGAGATATTGACCTCTGGATCAACTCACCAGGCGGGGACTGCTATGCGGCGGCACAGATCTACAATATGCTCATGGAGTATAAGGGAAATGTCACCGTTAAGATTGACGGGATTGCCGCCTCTGCTGCATCCGTTGTTGCAATGGCAGGATCGACCGTCGAGATTTCTCCCTTGGGAATGCTGATGATCCATAATCCAATGACTGTTTCCATCGGCGATACACACGAGATGGAGCGGACGATTACCTTCCTTGCCGAAATCAAGGAGAGCATTATCAACGCCTACGAGATCAAGACGGGGCTGCCCCGTGCGAAGATTTCATAGCTGATGGATGCCGAGACGTGGATGAATGCAAAGAAGGCGGTGGAGCTTGGATTTGCGGATTCCGTTCTCTATGAGAACAGGGAACATCTCACAAGTGCTGCGTCAGACGGGCTGATCTTCTCCCGTGCCGCCGTCACGAACTCTCTGCTCTCGAAATTCGGGCAGGGGACACACAATGTCGATGCAGAGCCGCTCAAACGACGGCTCTTTTCTATTTCACATTAAGGAATTAACGGAGGGACAAGAACATGGATAAGATCATGGCAATGCGCGAGAAGCGTGCAGAAATGTGGGAACAGGCGAAGCAGTTCCTTGATGAACACGAGAAGGATGGCCGCCTTACGGCAGAGGACGCCAAGGCATACGAGCAGATGGAGAACGAGGTGCTTGCACTCGGAAAGGACATTGAGCGCATGGAGCGTCAGGCAATTCTTGACGCGCAGCTCGCAAAGCCGACCGCAGCAGCGATTACCAATCTGCCGGGCGCAGGATTCCCTTCCGAAAAGACAGGTCGTGCAAGCGAGGCATATCGCGCCGCAATGCTGAAGGCACTCCGCACAAACTTCCGGCAGGTGGAGAACGTCCTGCAGGAAGGTGATGTTGTATAAATAAAGTTGACAACTTCTTTGCAAGGATTTTAGATAAAGTA
>NZ_DBHIVL010000072.1:0-11391 GCF_057271695.1 Centipeda sp. (in: firmicutes) | reverse complement strand
TCGGACAAAAAATCTACGCCAATCTGACGGACTTCATTTTATCAGCGATTCCTAAGAACAAAAAAAGGCGGCTGCGTCAGCAGTCGTCTTTTTGCTTGCAAATATGGCGGAGAGGGTGGGATTCGAACCCACGGTGCGTTGCCGCATCACCGGTTTTCAAGACCGGCTCCTTAAACCGCTCGGACACCTCTCCGTGTGGAGCGTAGCTATTGTATCAGAAATTACGGAGTGCTGTCAAGCCTTTGCCGCGCAAGGAGCAGCGCACCGACCACAAGCCCCACGAGTGCGGGAACAATCCAGCCCATGCCGATCTCCGCAAGAGGGAGGGAATCGCCGAGTGCACGCAGGAGTTCCACTGCGGGAATCATGTCCTGCACGGTGGGCGGCAGGGCACGCAAAAAGTCAAACGCTGCCGCGCTGCCCGTGCCGATGATCGTGCAGACATAGAGCGGGCGATGATAGCCGACTACGCCCTCAATGAGACAGAGTGCAATGATGGCGATTGCGAGTGGATAGAGGAAATAGAGCACGGGTAGCGAGTATGCAATGATCTTGCTCAACCCGACATTCGAGATTGCAAAGGAAAAGAGCGTAAAGAGAACAACGTATTTCGGATAGGGCAGGGAGCGCGGGAACAGCTCGGAAAATGTTGTGCTGCATGCCGTGACAAGACCGATTGCGGTCTTGAGGCAGGCACACGCAATTGTGATCCCGAGCAGGATGCCGCCGAACGCACCAAAATAGTGCGCTGCGATATGGGCGAGTACATCGCCGCCGTTCGTATCCAGCCCGTAGACGGTGCGGCTCTGTGCGCCGACGTATGTGAGTGCAAGATAAATGAGTGCCATGAGCGCGGTGCTAAACGTACCGGAGACGATTGTACTGTAGGAAAGATCGCGCGGCTCGGACAGACCGAGGCGTTTGATGGCATTTACAAGAATGTTGCCGAACGCGAGCGCGGCGAGCACATCCATCGTATTATAGCCTTCGAGCAGCCCTGTAAAGAAAGCGTGCTGATCATACGCGCCTGTTGGCATCGCATCCGATACGGCCGCCATCGGGAACAGCATCGCCGTCACAATCAGAATGCCGAGGAAAAGCAAAAAGAGCGGATTGAGTACCTTGCCCACCCAGATGAGAATGCCCGAGGGACGCAGCGAGAAATAGAGAACAAAGGCAAAGAACAGCAGGGTAAAGGCGAGCAGACCGATTGTCTGCGTCTCAGCCGCAACGAACGGCACTGCTCCGACTTGAAACGAGACGGTTGCCGTACGCGGAATTGCAAAGAGCGGACCGATGCAGAGATAGAGTGCGCAGATGAACGCATAGGCGAAACGGCGGTCGATCTTCATCCCTATGTCAAAGAGGCTTTCGCTTGCCGTGATGCTGATTGCTGCGATGCCGAGCAGCGGCAGTCCGACCCCCGTGATGCAGAACCCGATGAGAGCGGGCAGCATAGACCCGCCTGCCTGCTGGCCCATTGCGGCGGGAAAGATGAGATTGCCCGCGCCGAAGACAAGACCGAAGAGCATGGATGCAACAAAGATATATTCCTGTTTTTTGAGACGGCGTTTCATCTATAGAGACTTCCTTTATAAAAAAATAAATGTTATAAAAATTTTGATGAAGAAATTATAACAGGGAACGAAGGAATTTGTCAAAGCCGAAAGAAATTGCTATAATAGGAAAGTGTGATTCGGCGCAGAAGAGGAGATGGCAGGATGCGCATTGCTCTGTTTGACTCGGGGATTGGCGGGCTGACGGTGCTCAGCCATGCACGGCGGGTGCTTCCGTCCGAGGAATTTCTGTTCTTTGCCGACCGCGATCATGTGCCGTACGGGACGAAATCCGTTCAGACTGTGCGGGGATACGTTCATGCGGCGTTTCGCTTCCTCGTTGAAAAACAGCAGGCGGACGCCGTTGTTGTTGCGTGCAATACGGCGACATCGGTCGCTGTGGAGGAGATGCGGCAAATCTACGATGTGCCGATCATCGGCATGGAGCCGGCGGTCAAAAAGGCTCTCGCCCAGGACGCCAAGCGGCGCGTGCTCGTGACGGCGACACCGATCACCATTCATGGCGAAAAGCTGCGTCGCCTCGTCTCGGCACACGATCCGAACCAGCTCATTGACCTCCTCGCACTGCCGCGTCTCGTGGAGTTTGCCGAGCACAGGGAGTTTGTCTCCCCGCGTGTGGAGGAATATTTGTGGAATGCTCTCGCCCCCTATGATCTGCTGAAGTACTCGGCGATTGTGCTTGGCTGCACACATTTCAACTACTTCAAGGACACATTGCGTGCTCTTCTGCCAAAGACGGTTGGTTTTGTCGATGGCAACGAGGGGACGGTCGAGGAGCTGGCGCGGCGGACGGGGCTGACGACGGTTTTGGCGGAGGAGCAGACGGCACCGTGCAGATTCTTCGAGTCGGGCCGAGCTGTGACAGGTACGGAGTCACTGGCGCGTATTGAGAGCTATCTTGCACGTGCCGCGCGCATGGAGCAGATTGTTTGAAAGAAGGGGGCATTCATGCCGATTCGTGTGGAACATCGGGTGAACTTTTACGATACGGATGCGATGGAGGTCGTACATCATGCGAACTACATTCGCTGGTTCGAGATCGGGCGCGTCGCCTACCTGCGCCGCATCGGCATCACGCTCGGCGCACTGATGGACGCGGGCTATGTCTTTCCGATTACAAAGGTCGGTGCACAGTTTCATGCACCGGGACGCTTCGACGACGATCTCGTGATCGAGACCACGGCGACGGCGCTTACAAAGGCGAAGATGGCGTTTTCCTATCGTATTTTGAATGCGACGGGCACGCTGCTCGTGACGGGCTTTTCGGAGAACGTGTTCACCCTGCGCGAGACGGGGCGCATCACGCGTTTGCCGAAGGAGTTCTATGAGCCGCTCGCGGCGGCGATGATCGCGGAGAAAGAAGGACGGGACATTGGATATTGAATTTATATGGTGGACATATTGGCTGCTTGCACTGTTGGTTTTTTTTGAGCTCGGGAAAAAGGCGTTTTTTTCCTATTTCGGAGCGGAGAAGATCGTGCTGAAAAAGGAGGAGATGACAAAGTTTGCCGTGGTCGAACGTACACCGGAGAAGCTTGTGATTGGTGCGACAATGCCCGTGAAAAATGAGGGCGAGCAATGCGGTGTCATCATGGATGCGATCCTGCGCGTGCAGCTGCCCTATGAGCAGTACGACGGTGCACTGGTGCGCGGCAAGGTAGAGCTGGAGGGTGCGCCGCGCGAGGACAACTACTTCGAGGCGATGGTCATTCAAAAAGAAGAGCAAATCAATTTGGTTCTCAAACTCTCCATCGAGGGACGCAAGGGGAATACGCTCGAAGAGGCGATTGCACATATGGTAGATTTCCGTATGGATCTTATCTATCAGGAGGCGGGACGCATTCCGGCGCATTATTCCAAACAGATCTTGAAGATCACGGGGGCGGAGATCGCCGCGCTTGCGGGTGTTGCACTCGTGCAGGAAGGAGGACGAAAGAATGGCTGAGATCAAGATCCTTCCTGTTCCAACACGCATTCTGACGGATGCAGACGATATTGTGGACGCGATTGAATACTATGCGGGTGCGCAGGTGACGGCGGATGATCTCGTCTGCTGTGCTGAGAGCGTGGTTGCCGTGACACAGGGGCGCTTTGTCCGTCCGGAGGAACTCCATATTTCTGGCATGTCGAAATTTCTGTGCCGTTTTATCCCTGACTATGGCAGCCTTGCAACGCCGCATGGGATGCAGGCGCTCATGGATGTGGAGGGCAAGTGGCGCGTTACCGCCGCACTTTTTGCAGGCTTCCTCGGGAAACTCGTCGGCAAAAAGGGGCTGTTCTATCAGTGGGGCGGCAAGGAGGCGGCACTTATTGACGACGTGACGGGCACAATGCCGCCGTTCGACAAGGTGATTGTCTACGGCCCTGCCGAGCCGGAGCAGGTCGCCCCACGCATTCGTGACCGCGTGGGGGCGTTCGGTGGCATGATCGCGGACGTGAACGATCTGAAGCGTTCGCGTGTGGTCGGCGTGTCGGACGGTGTGAACGGAGAGCTTGCGTCACAGCTCCTGCTCGATAATCCGTTTGGCAATGCCTCGCAGAAAACACCGATCTGCATCATCAAGAACTATCGGCAGTATCAGGAGAGTAATCGGACGTAAGTTCATGGCGCCCCTTCCACCATGCTGCGCATGGTTTCCCTCCCCCGTTTCGACGGGGGAGGCTTTGCATTATGGAATTCCACAAAGGAGAAAAACATTCATGCCAAGAAGAGATCTGAGGCGTGCCGATCAGCTGCGCCCTGTGCGGATTGAGCGCGGCTATCAGCGTTACCCCGCAGGCTCTGCGCTCATCGAGACGGGACACACACGCGTTGTGTGCGCCGCGACCGTGGAGGAGCGTGTGCCGTTTTTTCTGAAAGGCTCAGGGACGGGATGGGTGACAGCAGAGTATTCCATGCTGCCCGGCGCGGGGACGGAGCGCACGGCGCGTGAGGCGATGCGCGGGCATCAGACAGGACGCACGCAGGAGATTCAGCGACTCATCGGACGTGCTCTGCGCACCGTTGTTGACACGAAGGCACTCGGGGAGCGCACGATTCACATTGACTGCGACGTATTGCAGGCGGATGGGGGGACGCGTACCGCGTCGATTACGGGGGCGTTCGTCGCGCTCGTGGAGGCGTGTGCGACCTTCTACACGAAGCGGGGGATCTTTCCCGTGCGCGACTATGTAGCGGCGGTCAGCGTCGGTGTCAATGCGGAGAACACGCCGCTGCTCGACATCTGCTATGAGGAGGATTCGACCGCGATGGTCGACATGAACCTTGTCATGACGGGCGCGGGTTCGTTAGTCGAAGTGCAGGGAACGGGAGAGGGGCGCGCATTCACCCGCGCAGAGATGAATGTCCTCCTTGATCTCGGCGAACGCGGCATACGCACGTTGATTGAGTATCAGAAAGAAGCACTCGGCGCGACGCTCTCATGGCTGCCGGGACGGGAGGGATAATATGGGAGAAAAGATCATACTGATTGCCACATCAAATAAGGGCAAGGTGCGTGAGATGGAGAAGGCATTCGAAGGCCTGCCTGTGCGTCTCGTGCCGCTCTCGCACATCCGTGAAGTTTTGCCGGATGCGGGGGAGATCGAAGAACCGATTGAGGATGGAGCGACTTTTCTGGAAAACGCACGGATTAAGGCTCATTACTACCGGGAGCGGACGGGGCTTGCTGCGCTTGCCGATGACTCGGGACTCTCGGTGGAGGTGCTGGACGGTGCACCGGGTGTTTTCTCTGCGCGCTATGCGGGCGTGCATGGCGACGACGCGGCGAACAATGCAAAGCTGATTGCGGACATTCGGGCGCGCGGCACGGAGAATGCCGCCGCTGCCTATCACTGTGCGCTTGTACTTGTGTTTGAGGATGGGCGGGAGCTCGGTGCAGAGGGGACGTGTACGGGATTCATCCGCCCTGAGGCGCGCGGGAGGGGCGGGTTTGGCTATGATCCGCATTTCTACCGTGCAGACGGACGTTCGATGGCAGAGCTCTCGCGCGAGGAGAAACATGAGATCAGTCATCGCGGTGCGGCACTCGACATGATGAAACAATTGCTGATGGAAAGAGGTGTCGTGTGAGAATCGGAATCGTCAGTGACAGTCATGGCGACACGAACATCTTCGAGAAGATGCTTGCCGTGCCTGGGGCTGCAGAGGCGGAGATGTGGCTGCACGCCGGGGATTTTGCACCCGATGCGGATGATTTGGAGCTCATTTCGGGCAGACGCGTTGTGCGCGTACTTGGCAACTGTGATCTCTTCGTGGATGGTGTCTATGATGAAACGGTGGTCGAGGCCGCAGGACACCGCATCTTCCTAACGCACGGACATCTCTTTAACGTACGCTTTGACACAGAGATGCTCGCCGAGGCGGCGCGTACGGCGGGCGCGGATATTGCAGTCTATGGACATACGCATATTGCACTTGTGGAGCATGGGGATGTGACCGTGCTCAACCCCGGCAGCATCGCACGACCGCGTGATGAGCAACGCGGATCGTTCATGCTTGTGGATCTGAACGCAGGAGAAAAAGCACAGGTGAATCTCATTCGCATTTAGGAAGTCTAGTTTTCTTGACTTCCTTGTATTATCAAGGTTTCTGGTGAATAAAAAATTTTCAAAAAAATTTACGATATAAAATCCATATCTTATGATATGGATTTTATATGTATAATAACAAATACGATGCAAACAATATATTGCTTTGAGCAAAGTAATTCGATTGAAATATAAAACAATAAGATAAAAATCTAAAAGAACGATATTATTTCAGCTTGTGAATCTCATTCCCAAATTGAATGAGATTCACTTTTTTCAAGGCTTTACGCCGAATTTGAAAGACTTGAAAGCAAGAAAAAAATATGATATAGTCTAACTAACCTGTGTATAAGTTATATTTATAGGAGGGATTATTTTGCGAGAGCTAAGCGCAAAAGCAATCACGGAGAACGTCGCTGAGATGTGTAAAGAAGCGGCGTACTATCTCCCGAATGATGTCTACGAGGGACTCAAAAAGGGGCGAGAGACGGAGGAGTCACCCGTAGGAAGAGTCGTATTGGATCAGATCATTCGCAATGCTGAGATCGCACGCGAAGAAGATCGTCCCTACTGCCAGGATACGGGCATGACAATCGTGTTTGTGGAGATCGGGCAGGATCTGCACATCACGGACGGGCTCCTTGAGGATGCGATCAATGAGGGCATCGCAAAGGGCTATACGGAGGGGTATCTGCGCAAGTCGGTCGTTGCAGAGCCGCTCTTCAACCGCAAGAACACGCAGAACAATACGCCGGGTGTCATCTATACGAAGATTGTTGCGGGAGACAAACTCAGCATCACGATTGCACCGAAGGGCTTCGGTTCGGAAAACAAGTCCGGCGTCAAGATGCTTGTTCCTGCCGACGGTGTGGAGGGTGTGAAGAAGGCGGTCATGGAGATCGTTCAGCACGCAGGCCCCAACCCCTGCCCGCCAGAGGTGATTGGCGTCGGCATCGGCGGTACGATGGATCAGGCGGCGCTCCTTTCGAAGAAGGCGCTTACGCGCTCGATCGATCAGCGCCATCCGATGCCCGAGTATGCAAAACTCGAGGGTGAGCTCCTTGAGATGGTGAACAAGACGGGCATCGGACCGCAGCTTGGCGGCACGACGACCGCGCTTGCCGTGAACATTGAGTGGGGCGCGACGCACATTGCGGGCCTCCCGGTTGCGGTGACGATTTGCTGCCATGCTCTGCGGCATGCGCATCGCGTCCTGTAACAGCAGTTCCTGTGTATTATTGTTAGGGAGGAATACTCATGGCGGAAAGTATCCGTATTACGACTCCGTTCACGGAGGAAATGTCGCGTAAGCTCAAGGCGGGCGACAGCGTTCTCATCACGGGCACGATCATCAGCGCGCGCGATGCGGCACATAAGGCGATGACAGAGGCACTCGCGAAGGGGGAGCCGCTGCCCGTCGACTGGCAGGATCAGATTGTCTACTACCTCGGACCGACACCGGCGAAGCCGGGGGATCCGATCGGCTCGGCGGGACCGACGACCTCTGGTCGTATGGACGCCTATACACCGACGATGCTCGATCAGGGCATCAAGGGCATGGTAGGCAAGGGCTCGCGTTCGGCTGCGGTCGTGGAGTCGATGAAGAAGAACGGGGTCACCTATTTTGCCGCAGTCGGCGGTGCTGCTGCGCTCATCGCAAAATCCGTGAAGAAGTACGAAGTGGTAGGCTATCCCGAGCTTGGCCCGGAGGCGGTTGCAAAGCTGACGGTGGAGGATTTCCCCTGCATCGTCGTGATTGACTCCGAGGGCAACAACTTCTACGAGATGGGGCAGAAGCCCTATCGGAAACTCTAAGGCGGCTCGCATTCCGCCTCTCACATCCTCATCAACGTGTTCATGCCGATGGTTTGGCGCATGACAAATCATTCGGGGGCGCAGCCTCGGATATGCTCCGAGGCTGCGGCTCCAAAGGTCTACATATTTCAGGAGGTATGAAATGTTCCACACAACCTTTTACATGCGGCGGCTGCATTCATTGGTCGGACTCGTCATCATCGGCGTGTTCCTCTTCGAGCACGTCTTCACGAACTCAACCGTGCTGGGCGGGGCGAAGGCGTTCAATGATTCACTTGCCATGATGGAGCTCATCCCGCGTCCCGTGTTCTACGGGCTCGAGGTCTTTGCCATCGCCGTACCGATTCTCTTCCACGCAATCTATGGCATCTACATTGCGGCACAGGCGAAGAACAACCCGAGCAATTATGGCTACGTCCGCAACTGGCAGTTTGCCGTGCAGCGTTATACGGCATGGCTGCTCATCCCATTCCTCATCTGGCACGTCGGCTATATGCGTGTCTGGGAAAAGGGCGTCATGGGAACGCATATCAACTATGACCTGCTCTACACCTACTTTGTGACCGGCGACTATGCGATCCTCCACACGGTGCTGTACACGATCGGCATGCTCGCAGCGATCTTCCATTTCTGCAACGGCATTTCGACGTTCTGCATGACGTGGGGCATCGCAAAGGGACCACGTGCACAGTCTGTGATCAACGCACTGTCGATGGGTCTCTGCACGCTGATGAGTCTCATTACGCTCGCCTTTATGGCAAGCTATTTCATGTAAGAACCGCAGCAAAGGAGAGTAAGAATGGCTAAGCTACCAGAAAACAACATTGCGATCATCGGCGGCGGTCTTGCGGGACTTCTTGCAGCACTGAAGATCTGCGAGGGCGGCGGTAAGGTCGACCTCTTTTCCTATTGCCCGGTGAAGCGTTCGCACTCGCTCTGCGCACAGGGCGGCATGAATGCCTGCATGGATACGAAGGGCGAGCACGACAGTGTCTACGAGCATTTCGACGACACCGTTTACGGCGGCGACTTCCTTGCCGACCAGCTTGCGGTCAAGGGCATGGTTGAGGCGGCACCGAAGCTCGTCAAGATGTTCGACCGCATGGGTGTTCCGTTCAACCGTACGCCCGAGGGCGTACTCGATCTGCGCAACTTCGGTGGACAGAAGAACAAGCGCACGGTCTTTGCCGGTTCTACGACGGGGCAGCAGCTTCTCTATGCACTCGACGAGCAGGTGCGCCGTTGGGAGGTCAAGGGCAAGATCACGAAATACGAGTTCTGGGAATACATCCGCGCGATCAAGAACAAGGACGGCATCGTTCGCGGTCTGGTCGCACAGAACATGAACTCGAACGAGATCAAGGCATTCCCTGCGGATGTCGTCATCCTCGCAACGGGCGGCCCCGGACAGGTGTTTGGCCGCTGCACGGCATCGACCATCTGCAACGGCTCGGCGGTTTCCTCCGCATACCAGCAGGGTGCGCACATCGGCAACCCCGAGTTCATCCAGATCCATCCGACCGCAATCCCAGGCTCGGACAAGAATCGTCTCATGTCCGAGGCATGCCGCGGTGAGGGCGGACGCGTCTGGACGTACAAGGACGGCAAGCCTTGGTACTTCCTTGAGGAGATGTACCCCGCATACGGCAACCTCGTTCCGCGTGACGTTGCCTCCCGTGCGATCTTCAAGGTCTGCGTCCATATGGGGCTCGGTGTCAACAACGACCGCCGCGTCTACCTCGACCTCTCGCACATCCCTGCGGACTACCTCGAGCACAAGCTCGGCGGCATTCTCGAGATGTACTCCGAGTTCGTCGGTCAGGATCCGCGCAAGGTGCCGATGGAGATCTTCCCGTCCGTGCACTACTCGATGGGCGGCATCTGGGTCGACCGCATGCACCACACGAACATCCCCGGCCTCATGGCGGCGGGCGAGTGCGATCACCAGTACCACGGTGCGAACCGTCTCGGGGCGAACTCGCTTCTCTCGGCGAGCTACTCCGGCTACGTTGCGGGTCCTGAGGCTCTGCGCTGGGCACGCAGCGGCGAGCTCGGTACGGCACTCACGGAGGAAGAACTCGAGACGGCACGCAAGGAGTGTGTCGCGGAGTTCGACAAGATCCGCAACATGACAGGCTCCGAGAATGCGCACAAACTCCATCAGGAGATGGGCGAGATCATGTACGATTACGTCTCCATCGAGCGCGACAACAAGGGACTCGATATCTGCCTTGAAAAGCTCAAGGGCATCCTCAAGCGTTGGGATGATATTGGCGTGACCGACCATGGTACATGGGCGAACCAGGAAGCCATGTTCGTGCGTCAGCTCCGCAACATGATCCTCTATGCGATGGCGGTTACGAAGGCGGCACGCTGCCGTGACGAGAGCCGCGGCGCACATGCGAAGATCCTGCTTGACGACAAGGGCGAACGTATGACGGATGAGGCAGGTGAGCTCATGTTCTACGGCCGTGACGATGAGCGTTTCATGAAGACCTCCATCGTGGACTACGATCCGAAGACCGAGGAGCCTCAAGTCAGCTACATGGATTTCGAGCATTCGCTCATCAAGGCGCGTGCGCGTAACTACGCCGTCGCCAAGAAGGAGTAAGGGAGGATAGAAGTCATGGCAGAACAGAAAAAAGTTCGTTTTATCATCGAGCGTCAGGATGGACCGAACGAGAACCCCTATACGCAGGAGTTCGAGGTCGACTATCGTCCCGGTCTCAACGTCGTTGCATCCCTCATGGAGATCCAGAAGAACCCCGTGACGGTGGACGGCAAGCGCGTTCCGCCTCCGGTCTGGGAGTGCAACTGCCTTGAGAAGGTCTGCGGTGCGTGCATGATGGTCATCAATGGCCACGCACAGCAGGCATGCTGCGCACTGGTCGACAACCTCACGCAGCCGATCCGTGTCCAGCCGGCGCGTACGTTCCCCGTGATCCGCGACCTTCTCATCGACCGCTCGGTCATGTTCGAGAGCCTCAAGCGCATCCATGGCTGGGTCGAGGTGGACGGTACATGGGACAACAAGGATGCCCCGATTCAGAATCCGTATACGGCAGAGACGTGCTATGAGCTCTCACACTGCATGACGTGCGGCTGCTGCCTTGAGGCGTGCCCGAACGTCGGTCCGCAGTCCGACTTCATCGGACCTGCGCCGACGGCACAGACGCTTCTCTTCAACCTCCATCCGCTCGGAAAGTTCGATGCACCGAAGCGTCTCAACGCGCTGATGGAGAAGGGCGGCATCACGAGCTGCGGCAACAGCCAGAACTGCGAGCGTGTGTGCCCGAAGAGCATCAAGCTCACGCAGCACCTTGCACAGCTGAACCGCGAGGTGAACAAGCAGGCACTGCGCAATATGTTCAACCACTAATTTGCTTCCACGCACAGAGTCGAAGCATAACGAAGGGGGCTGTTGCACGAAGGTAAATTTATCTTTGTGCAACAGTCTATCTTTTCGTAT
>NZ_DBHIVL010000071.1:0-11797 GCF_057271695.1 Centipeda sp. (in: firmicutes) | reverse complement strand
CACTCTGTGACCTGTTTTCGTGTGCCTTTATTTACCGGCTGTACTTTCAACCTTTCGCTCCTTCCTATGTCAAAGGTGTCCATAATGGACACCCTTGTCTTGGTGTTCATTATGAGCACCGTGCATAATTTTCCTTGTAATCGATCAACTCATCTTCGGCGTTTTTGTAAGTCAACCAATCTTCGATGAAAGAATCCTTGCTCATGGCTGCAAGAATCTGATCGATTGCTTGCTGGTCGTTCTTCGATGTAGCCGTGACGAACGGAATTTCAATCGGACGTAGGGCAAGCCGAAAAATCCGATTGCCCTTTTCGCTCGAATAGTAGTAATCCTGCTTCGGCGTCATATTGGCAATGATTTCCACCTGACGGTCGTTGCAGTTAAACATCGTATAGAGTTCCTTGCTCTGTTTCGTGCTTGCCTGTTTGTTCGGCAGATACACGCGGTTCGGGCAATTCTCCATAACGGTATGCAGGAGTTCCGGCTTATTCGCAAGGTCGGACAGATTCTGCGTTGCGAAGATAATGCTCGTATTCTTCTTACGCATATCCTTAAAGTATTCGCGCAGTTTTTCTTTGAAGATTGGGTTATCAAAGAAAAGCCAGCACTCATCCAGAACGATAATGGAAGGCCCTTTTGCACTGCGAATCTTAGATTCGATCCGATGAAACAGGTATTCCAGTGTTGCGGGGACGATGGAGGGCGTCGCCATAAGAGTTTCCATTTCGTATACCTGCCAAAACCCCGTCCCGGATACATCTTTGCTGTTGTCAAAGAGTTTTCCGTGACTTCCCTTCATCGTGAGAGCTTCCAAGGTTTGCCGAATCTCCTGATCCTGCACAAGTTCGCAGAAACTGGACAAGGTGCGCCGTTCGACCGGAAACTCTTGCAGGGACAGCAATGCCTTCCAGACAAAATTATCCTTTGCCGGCGTGATTTTGACATTGCGCTGTTCAAGATAGGCGATGATCCACTCTTTTGCCCATTTCGCTTCATGGTCATAGTGAATATCTGCGAGCGGCTGAAAAGACAACTCTCCCTCGTCTTCACTGGCAATGTTGTAAAAATTTCCTCCGACAGCAAGGGTAAGTGCGCGGCTGGATGCCGCCTTGTCAAAGATGAAGACGTTGCTGTTCGGATATTTGAGAAAATGCGCTTCAATAGTATTGAGGAAGACGGATTTTCCCGATCCAGACGGCCCCACAACCATTGTATGACCAACTTCCCCGACATGCAGGGAAAGCCGAAACGGCGTATAGCCTGATGTATCAGTGTAGAGTAATACCGGCCCCTTGAGATAGTCGTTCCGTTTGTCACCCGGCCACGTCGCCGTGACCGGGGCGAGGTGACAAAAATTTAGGCTGCTGATAATCGGACGGCGAATATTCGCCCGATAGCACCCGGGAATCGACCCCCACCATGCTTCCATGCTGTTGTCTGTTTCGATGTAGCCCGTATATCCGAGGGAGTTGATCGCCTCAAGAATACGGTTCGCCTTCTCATTGCACCGTTGTGCGTCCTTGTCAAAGACGACCATCGTCATTGTGTAATATCCGTAGCTTACATAATCCTGCCCAAGCTCCTGCAAGGCAACGCCCGCATCATCGCGGTTGAATGCTGCCGTCTCGTCAAGATCGTCTTCCAGATGTTCTTTTGTAAGTGCTTCACGCACCTGCGTCCAGAACGACTTGATTTGCTGATTCCACCGCTGCCGATAGTCCTTCAGTTCTTTTTGTGCGTCCATTTTGGACAGGCAGATGAAGCGTGATACCCAGCGATATTCCAGATCCATGCCGTCAAACACATCAAATACACCTGGTTCGGACATCGGCGGGAAATCAAGGATCGTGACAACTCTCATGTGATTGTCGCCCAGCTTCATTTCTCGGCCGCCCAGAACATCCGCATCACAGATATAATCCGTGATGTAATACTGCGGATTCACGCGGACACGATGATTCTTGTCTGATATGGTCGTATGCAGAAAGGTGACAACCTCTTCTGCCGAGAGCGGCCGCAGATCGGGAAACCACGATTTCAGCATATCGCCGATGAGATTGACGTTGGCAATAAACTTCTCAACGACTTCGACGTAGAGACGCATGTCCGCGCTTTTCCCTTCGCTCTTCGCATCGGCGATGAACGCATCCGTAAGCCTGGACTTAATCAGCTGCGGCGGTTCAAGATAGACGGTAAAGTAATAGCGCGTCTCGAAATGCGTCTGCTCCGCATAATATGCACGGCGATCATTTTCCATCTTTTGGATGATCGGAATATCAACCTCCGAGGCATCATACTCTGTGGAGAGTCTGCGCTGTGCTTCAAAATACAGAACATAGCCGGTCGGAAGCGTCTTGATGACGTTGTTCAGGGCGGCGTTGTAGTGAACGAGATCAAGAGCCGTGGCACTCTCCATATCCGGCCCCCGAAACTCATAGACGGCAAGCATGGAATGGTCTTTTCCATGCACAATACCTGTTTCAGAGTCCACGAATGCCCACGGCAGCAGGTATTGCAGCCGGGGTTTTTCGGCAAAAGCCCCGACTTCCTGCGAGAACGCCTTTTTCCTCTTTCCAAAACCGAACAAAATTCCCCCTCCTTCTACCGATAATAGAAGTTCTTATGCTGGCGCGAATGCCAAAAAACTTCATGGAATTGTGCGTCCTGCTGTCCAAGAAAACGAAAGATGTAATGCGCAATAGCGGCGATTATAATGACGGTAAACGTCTTGAAGATCAACCCACCGAGGACAGCGAATACAATTTCACCGATGAATAGATTGCGTGGAATCCCCATCCAATAGAGCGGTGCAACCAGAGATCGATGAATGGGAATCTCGTAGCCTTCCGGCAGATTTTTTTCCATCTCACAGCCCCATAATCGTAAGACCGCCCGCCGAATCCGAAATTGCATTGACGAAGTTTACGGCAAACAAGCAGATCGAAATAGCGAAGATGAGCAGGATGAATTTCTGCGTCCCGCCGCCGCTGTGTCCTGAAAAGAGCGCGATAGCAGCACCGACAATCCCCATGACGCCAAGCACCATAGGCAGCGGCCCCGTAAGGTTATCCGCGAGCGAGTTGAAAAATTTCATCCACGGCCATTGAATGTCAATAGTGCCCGCGCCCCCTTGCTTCAGCGCGGAAACACCAGATGCAAACGCCTTGCTACTCATCAAATACCAGCCCACGCCCGCACTGAAGGCTTTTGCCGCAATGGTTTTGCCCATGTTTTTCATAATGCTTTTCATTGATAGTTCCTCCCTTGAACTGAAACAGGTGTCCATAATGGACACATCCCTATATTTTCTTAAAGCGCATACGCACCTTATCGAAAACGACCTTTTTCATTGATTTTTTCCTTCTTCTTTGGATTGTAAGCAATCCTGCGCTTGACGGCTTTCCGACTCTTCTTTTCGATCGGAGAGTATGCAAGCACTTCCTGTCTGCGCTGATCCAAATGGATAATTGCCTTGTCGAAGACACCTGCAACACGCTGCACCGCAGCATCCACCGCCCGATCCGCTTTTTCCTTGATTGCGGCGCGAATTTGCCCGGGCGCGGCTTTGATGTCCTGATATACGCCGCTGACTACCTCGCGCGTATGTGCAAAGAGTTTTGCCTCACGCGCGGGGGATTCTTTTCTGGCTGCGGCACGCTCCTGTTCCAGTGCACGGAAGAATCTCATGCCGCTCAAGAAGCACGCTTCCATCTCTCTGTTGTTTTGTCCAGGAGACATAGAGCGCATTTCTTGAAGCTGTTTCTTCAATGCAGCAATCTCTTGTTGATACTTTTGTTCCCTCTGAACAAGCTGTTCCCGCTCTTTGCGGAAATAGTCACTGGCATTTCGGAAGGATTCAGAAGCCCGCACAGATGCCTCGCGTATAATCTCCTCCGGCTGCTTGTTGCGACGAGCCTTACCAACTTCCTGAAGGTTCTCTTTTATTGCTGCGTGTTTGGGGTCATAGCCCTCCCACGTCTGCGGCGATGCACCGTTTATGCGCTCTTCTGCGCGGAACTTACTCATTTCTGCCTGTAAAACGGTTGCCTCTTGCTGCACTTTTTCAAAACCATAATCCGGTTCATTGGGTGCCGGTTCCACATCCTTCATGCAGGATTGCAGGTCTTGATAGTAGGCTTCATCCAATGCACGGATTAAGTTTTCATCCAATTCCTCTTCCCATCCGGAATCTGCATGATCTTCCATTTCAGTGCCTCCTTCAAGGTGTCCATAATGGATACATCCCCTATATTTTCTTAAAGCGCATACGCACCTTATTGAAAACGACCTTTATCATTGCCTCTTCGATTGATTTTTGCCTTGCGGGCAATTCTGCGTTTAACGGCTTTTCTCAGCTGCCATTTTTGACGCTCCTGCCGCTGTTTTACGGGAAGAGGATGCTGCACGTCCGCCTGTTTAGCAAGCCGCGCCCGCTCACGTCGAAAAAATCTGCCGGCATTCCGAAGAGATGCCGCTGCATGGGCAGATTCGCCCCGAATCACACCTTCCGATTGCTTTGTGCGACGGCTGCTGCCAATTCGGTACAGGCTGTCTTGAATGGCGTTGTGCATTGACTTATATTCTGCCCATGCCTCCGGTGAAAGATCGTCAAGACCTTCCTCCGAACGAAATGCCCGCATTTCACTTAGAAGAGCATCTGCCGCCTGTCGAACTTCTTCAAAGCCACAATCCGATTCATTTTCACGCGGCTCTGCCTGTGTAATCCCATCCTCGATGTCTTGATAATAGCCATCGACCATATCATAGAATTCCATAGCGGTCTCCTTTTAGGTGTCCATAATGGACTCCTTTATACATGACGGATGTTATACTGCTGGCGCACCGGATCATAGGATTTTACTTCGATGATGTCGCTGACGATGCGGCTCTTCCGTCCGTCCGGCAGTTCAACGTGCTGGATCGCAACAACAACATCGATTGCCTCCCCGATGAGTTCCTTCACATCACCGGCTGCGCTGTCTTCCTGCGCAAGTGATTTGATACGGGTAAGCCCTTCTTCTGCGCCGTCGGCATGAACGGTACATGCACCGCCGGGATGACCGGTATTCCACGCTTTGAGCATGGTATAGGCAGCACCGTCGCGCACCTCTCCAACGATGATACGATCCGGCGAGCGGCGCATACAGTCTGCGAGAAGGCGAGTCATGTTGTAGCGAATTTTGCTGTCGCCGGTGTCCTGTTTCGTAAACATCGGGCTGTAGTCCTCGGCGGGACATTGCAGCTCCGGCAGGTCTTCCAATGAGATGAGCCGATGATACGGCGATATGGCAGCAATCGCCGCAAGGATTGCATTCAAGAAGGTTGTCTTTCCTGTTCCCGTTCCTCCGGCGACGAGGATGTTTTTACGCGCTTGAATGCTGTCTTCCAAAAAGTTCTTATACTTCTCAGACATAAAGCCGGTCTCCACATATTCTTGAAATGTAAAGATTTTCACGGCCTTTTTTCGGATGTTGAACTGTGGATGCCGCACGATGGGGGGGATCTCACCCTGAAAACGAGCACCATATCCTTGAATCTCCACCGATATGGACGGAATATCTTCATTGACGACTTTCCCTGCCTGTCCCGCTGGCAGTTCGATAATCGCCTGTGCTTTTCCGGGCGTCAGATATATTTCTGTTTTCACCTTCCCCTCAATGTGAGAGTTGTACCATATTTTCCCATCATCATTGATGTAAAGCTCTGTTATGTCGTCGCGCTGCATTAACTTTACAGTATCCACACCAAGCACTACATCAAAGTTCGGGTTTTCACTCGCCATTGCTCTCCTCACCGCCCTCGTCGCTCTCGGCTTCCGTCGTTTCCTCCTGCTGCACCGCAGCTTCTTCCATGAAATCGTCTAAGCCCACATCGGGATGATCCGCTTGAAAGCGCGTATAGCAGCTGATGTATTGATCCATCGCCTGACGATCGCCCGCATCAATACGCTCTTTGGCGTGGACAAGCGCACCGACCAAGATCGCCATGTTATGCACCGGAAAACCCGTTCTGCGGATAATCCGGCCAATGTCATTGGTCCGCTGCATCTCCATGTTGCGCTTCGTCTTCTTCATTTCCTGCTGAAGCGCCTCCTGCTTTCTGCGCAGGCTTTTCCAGCGTTTCTCCATCTGCTTTAATGACGCCATATTTACTCCTTTCTTGTTACCGTGTCGGCATCGGTGACGCCATTTTCAATCCATTGCGGGCGGAACGCCGGGTATTTCTTTTTTGCACCGCTTTTCTTTCCTTGTGCAAGCAGCGCATCGCGTTCAGGATATGGGTGACTGCGGATAATATCGCTTGCGGCGGGAGCATCGTAAAGCCGCGAAAGAAAATAGCCGCTCTCGTAATACTTTACCTTGTCCGTCAGGATCGGCGGACTGCCGCTTGCGACGATAATCTCCTGATCGCCAAGTCGTTTGATCTCATCGGCAGTCATAAGTGCCCGACCAGTCTGCGACTTTGAATAACTCTTCTTCGAGAGAAAACCGCTGTCCGAGACACTTTCCACTGTGATTGTCTTATTGCCAAGAAGTGATTCCGCATATTTTGCGGTGTCGTTGTCATTCGGGGCGTAAAAAATCTGCAAGTGACAGTTCATCAAAATCTGATTGTCCTTGCCGTATATATCATTGATCTGCGGCAATCCCTGATTGATGAGGAACACCTTCATGCCGTATCCGGCAATATAGGAGAGGGTAGAGGCAAAGGACTTCAGATTTCCCAGGGACGAAAATTCATCCATCAGGAACAGGCACTTATGCTTGTAAATTGTCTTCGCTTTGCCGCCCTCGTATGTACCGATTTTCTTTGCATGATGTTTGACCATCATTTCAAAGAAGAGCCGGAATATCAGTGCAAGGCGCAGCAGATCGGACGGCGGTGTCACCAGATAAAGCGATACAGGACGCTTGTAATTCATCAGGTCATCGACACAGAAGTCGCTGACGGACGTATTGCGTGCAAGCGTCGGATCAAGGTACTCCTTGAGGGCGGTATTCGCGGTGGAAACGATGCTGCCGCATTCATTGTCCGGCTTTGCGGCAATCTCGCGGAAGTTTTGACAGATAATCGGGTGCATATTGGGGGAATCGTCCAGCGTGGTAGCCAGCGGGTACATGTTTCGCATATCCTCTGGCGTATATCTGCGACTGACGTAACCGCCTTGCTCATGATCCCACTCACAAATTTCAATGCCATCGTCGGGGACATGCTCGAAATTCATCATGTCCTCAAGGGATTCCACGAATCCCTTGATCTCGAGTTTCTGCATTTTCTCAGCACCTTCGATAGGCATTGCCGTCCACATCAACCCATTCATAGACAGGATTCCCTTCATCATCGACCATCCCTACAGTATTGGACTTCATGAAGGATGCAACATCATAGAGTGTCGGCGGGTGCGGATAATGCTCAGGATCAGCAAAGTGCGCATATTTGAGATGCAGGATGACGGTCGTTATGACAACGGCCGCATTGCTTCCCCAATGATCGAGTTTCCCCTTTCCTTCATAGTCTGCCAGCGTGTAGGCAAGATTCTGCGCAGCCGACACTTCTTCCGGCGTGCCGATCGGAATCTCGTCAAGTGGATTCCAGCGTGCTGTACTCCCATCCGTCGCCGTTGGTTCAAATTTGATGACAGTATGCCCCATGCGCTTACGAAAACCCGCAGTAACACCCCAGTTTTCGGATTTGATGTCATTGACGATGACCGAGGACTTCCAACCACCAAGAAGCGTAGGGATAATGAGCCCGACGCCTTTGCCGCTGCGTGTGGGGGCAATGACGGCAAGATGTTTGTTGGAGTTGTCGCGCAGGTAGAAATGTGCAATTTTGGCATGAAATTTCACGATCCGCTTGTAGAGGGCTACGAACGGATAAACCGTGAATAGATCAGACTTCGGGTCATAGCTCTGTATGCGCTGCAATTCTTCTTCCAACACGGAACGCTGCTGCATCAGTTTCTTCTGACCTTCACTTGACACATCTTCATCTACAAGTCGCTGTGAAATATGCGTAATCTGATTCATCAGGGCGTCCTTCTTTTTATCTTGACGCCGTTCAAACCTCATTTCTGCATAGGCGACCTTTTCCTTTTGCAACGTATCTAACGTGCGCATAAGCCCCGTCACAGCACGGATGAACGAATTATCACGCTGTCCGACGACAACGCCGCCCGCGCTGATTAGCTCCATCTTCACAAGATCTTCGTATGCGCCCCAACGGGCACTGCCGTGGGAGTCGTCCTGCTTCTTTGGCAGTGTGAGCGCAAGGAGGACAAGAGCAATGACAAATGCTCCAAGGATATAGATGTTGGTTTCCTTGAATGCAAGCGGTATCTCGTCGTGGAACTGAAAATACCACCTCACATAATCCCACGGCATATAGTACTGTTTTCCCTGCAAGAGAAACGGCGTGCCGAGACGAGGATTATATGCAAGCAGTTCAGCGATTTTCTGCGTTGCCATCCACGCGCCGACCAGCAGCGTCATCAGGAAGATATAGACGCGCACAAAGTTATTCATTGCTGTACTCGTATGCGCCGATCGAAAGGTCTTGATTGATAAACACGCTGAACTGATAGCCGGGCGTAATCTCAATCGTGGGCTGTGCATCTACATCTTTGGCAATCAGCTGCTGCCCGGTGCGAAGAATCAACGCGACTGCACCTGATACCGCTTCTTCTCCGGGGCTGCGGGTATCCATGCCGGATGTATTGCCCGTCAGACTCTGCATCCCCGCTCCAAGCAGTGCCGTGATGAATCCCGCACGATAAATTGAGCCGCGATGATCGTCATATTTATCCACCAACCCGGGATAGCCTACGCCATCGATTGCCTGTTGATCCGGTAGAGTGAGTGACGGCCATTGGGCAGAATAATTCGCTGAAAAACAACGCCTATGCGTTTGCCCCCTGCAAGTGCCGTTTTTCCAATCAGGCGGCTGCCCTGTGGAATCAGCAAATATCGACCCGTCAGACTGTCATAAATATCCTGCCGCACTTGCGCCACAACATCCCCGTTCGGTACATTGCTTGTGACACCTGTAAGCAGCGTCGCCTGAATGACAGAACCAGCATTCAATACATAGCCGCCGCCTCCATTCTGCACAGGAGGAGAAGGGGGGGTATAGCTGATATTTTGTACGGTATTGGTACTGTTGACGGCTGCATTTCCGATTGGCTGGATAGCGGCAATCGGCGTGCCGTCTGCGATTGCTTTTGCAATCTGGAAAGCAAGTGCGCTGCCATCGATAAGGGCGCGTTCTTTTGCCGCCTGCTGCGCAGCTTTTTCAGCTGCCTGTGTACGACTTGCCGCATCGGGGTCAATCGTCTGCATAACCGGTGCAGAAGGTGTTGCCCCTGCTGGCACGGTTTCCACGCGCACAGGAGTCGACTGCGGTGTAGTATCAAGCTGCGGATTCCTCATATCGCTTCCTGCTGCATGATTGTGTCCGTTCGTCTGCTGTTTTCCTTGTATTTGTGCAATCTCGGAATACTTGGCGGGGAAGGCATCGGCAGGAGTTCCTGCGGTCACGGCTCCCGTTGGACCCGTTTGCTGCTGTGCGTTTCTTTCACCTTCGCTGCTGCCGCTAAACAGTGCGTTGCTCGCTACAGATGCAGCGGCAAAAATAGCCACTGCTCCTACGCCCACCATGATGAGCTTTTTCTTCACGGTTTTGGCGCGTTCTGTCGGGTCTGTATCATCATACGAAACGTCGCCGGAGGAGTACCCATCTTCTTCCATAAAATCCTCTTCATTGGAATCGGAGTCTCTATGAAAGAGCTTCTGCTTGATCTTCTGAACATCGAACCCCATCACTTGTGTTTCACCGCCTTATCCTCTTTTGCCGGATCGTCTTTTTTTGGCAATATATCAACGTATTCGCGATCTGAATATTTGAGCCGCGCGTGATCAAATACACGATCCGCAATGATATACCCATGACGGACACGATAATTCACAAGGGTCAGCTTCCCCTTGTTCTTATCTTCTACCCGATACAGGACAGGCAGATCATACTTGTTGCCCTTGCCCAATTTGATGTACGTCCGTGTTCCATCATCGAAAACTTCGAGAGGAAACAGACCTTCATCCGCACGCTTGCTGCCCTTAAACTCATAATCACGATGCAGAGCCTTATAGACGCTTCGTCCATCAACTTGCTCCGTGAATATTTCGTTGAATACTTCCTGCTCCGGTGTCACCTCTACGGAGGGGTATACGTTTTCAGGGTAGTTCCAGCATATAATCGGCGTATAGTCCTCTCGCTCCGACAATAAAAGATGATACGCGCGGCTTTGTGTGTAGATGACAAAATTTGTTGTCACGCCGTCCACAATAGGCTTGATGAAAACGTGCGGCGTGCTTCCGATCACCGCCGTTTCAATCATCCAGCGTGCGGTATCTCCCGCGATAACGCCCCTGATCTCTTCTCCCGCTTTGAGCGTAATGTCTACGACATATCCCTTGCGTGCAAAAACCTCATACACGCCATCGTAGTTATATATATACTCTAAGCGTGATTCCGTATGCCATGCCTCAGCAGTCGTATGTATGGAGGCAGATGCCGTTAGGGGCATGGCTGCGAAAGAGGCTGCACCCACGATCAAAAAGGCATTTTTTACCTTACGCCTCAGTTTCACAATGTCACCCCCTTATTTCCTTTCTTCCATCTCTTTCGTGATTGTCAAATCCTTAATCTTGAGTCCGAGCGAATTGATAAGCAGCTCTTCCTCTTTCTTTGGCGGATCAAGCACAACCGAAAGCAGTGCTGTATAGCTTGTTTTCACACCTGTGGCATTCCCGCTCAGTGCAAATTCATCTTCTACCCAGCGTACCTGATACGTTGACGGTGATCCCGGCTGCGCCTGAATGGATCGGATTGTCGGCTGTATTGTTGCTCTGCCAAACTTCGACGCAGGATTATCCGTCTGCAATATGGCGTTTAATTTGTTCGCCGCTTCCTGCGTCAAAAAATGTTGTGCGTGTGCCCAGTTCGTCTTATACTGCACCGGATCAAGCGATACCGTCCTTGTATCTCGAATGAACTGTACGAGAAACGCACGCACCTCTGCTTCCTGCGGATTGTAATTCGTCGCTTTCAGCTCGCCTCCAGCTTCCACCTGTCCCGTTGCGTTATCCACACGAACGACATAGGTCTTAAAGTTCGCTGTTGTCACGACAAAAACCATAGCAACAACACATAGGGCAAGCAGTGCCATATAGAGAAGATTTCTCTTTTTGGCAACGTCTTTATCCAATGCAAGATTGTATAAATCCGTCTGGAAGCGTTTTGCGGCATCGCGATCAAATACATCCGTCGCTTTGCCTTTTGGATAAAATCTTTCCTGTTGTTCCATACGTTCTATCACCTCCTTTTTGTGAATTTTATCATATATAAGGTTTTATGTAAACAGATAAACGGTTAATTATAGATATTTCGTTTAGTATTCAATTATTGTCTATAGTTTTAAATACAAGAAAAAAATAAAGTTGCTTTAGGATAGATATTGCCTTAAAAGAGGTAATATGATATTATGCCGATAACAGAAAAAGGAATGGCCGATAACAGAAAAAGGAATGGCCGATAACAGAAAAAGGAATGGCCGATAACAGAAAAAGGAATGCGCATTTACAGAAATCTCTTTGAGATTTCCATGCGCCACCCTCCGGCTGGACCGGTGCGCCTCCGGCGCAATGCGGCGTCGCCGCATCTCATCATGCTTCAGAAAGCATGATGAGGGGGCTGTTGCACGAAACCAACGTGCAGCAGCCTCAATTTTGTGCAAAAAACA
>NZ_DBHIVL010000070.1:0-11977 GCF_057271695.1 Centipeda sp. (in: firmicutes) | reverse complement strand
GACGAAAAAATCTACGCCAATCTGACGGACTTCATTTTATCAGCGATTCCTATATAACACCCGAAGCCCCTTCGACGCAGCAAACTCGTCGAAGGGGCTTTTTGTGTTGCTTTACAGAGATTGTATACAAAAGATATTGAAAATCATAATCGACTTATGCTATACTGCAAATATGTTGATGGAAGGTTTCTTTGGGGGGAGGTTCTTGACCGAATAAGAGATGTACGGGTGGATGGCGGCAGCAGGGCGAGGGGATTGTCCGCTGCCGCCGGCTATGGGATGGATTTAAGGAGATTTTAAGGAGGCTTTATGAAAAAAAGTGCTTGGAAGGTTTTGGCGGCGACGCTTGCGCTCGGCGCATCGTTGATTGTCGGCGGCTGCGGAGGATCGAATACGGCGGAGCGTCCGAAGGACGAGATCGTCTATGTCAACTTCCGCGATACGCGTGACCTCAACCCGCATCTGTTCGCGGGTGAGATGTACGCACAGAAGCTGCTCTACGATACGCTCATCACCATCAATCCGGACGGCACGTATGCACCCTCGCTTGCGACAAGCTGGGAGATCAGCCCCGATGGTCTGACGTATACGTTCAAGATCCGCGAGGGCGTTAAATTCACGGACGGCGAGGTCTGCGATGCACAGGCAATCCTCGCGAACTTCAATGCACTGAACGGCTTCAAGGAGCGTTACAAGTGGACGTTCCTGCAGGTGCTCGATCATTTCGAGGTGCCCGACAACAATACGTTCGTCATCAAGCTGAAGGAGCCGCGCGGTGCGATGATGACGGAGCTCGGCGTCCTGCGTCCGTTCGCGATGTGCTCGCCGAAGGTCATGAAGAACGGCCTGACGAAGGACGGCGTGACGGAGTACATCGGCACGGGTCCGTATAAGCTTGTCGAGCACGTCACGGACGAGTATGCGGTCTTTGAGCGCAACGAAGACTACTGGGGCGAGAAGCCCGCGATCCGCAAGATCACGGTCAAGGTCATTCCCGACAACCAGACGCGTCTGCTTGCGCTTGAAAAGGGTGAGATCGACCTCATCTTCGGCAAGAATATGATCGACGGCGATGCGGTCAAGAAGTTCTCGAATATGAAGGGGTATAAGACGGCACTCTCCTCGCCCGCTTCGACGCGAGAGCTCGTGCTCAACACGACGAACCCCATCCTGAACGATCTGAATGTCCGTCGTGCGCTCAACTACGCGACGGATCGTCAGTCCATTTCGGACAATATCTTCTATGGCTTTGAGCCGCCCGCAGAGACGCTCTTTGCAAAGAATGTGCCGTATGCGAACATCGACGTGATGGAGTACAAGTACAATGCCGATACCGCCGGACAGCTCCTCGAGCAGGCGGGCTGGACGATGGGCGCGGACGGTGTGCGCGAGAAGAACGGGCAGAAGCTCAGTCTCAACCTCCTCTACAACGTCGATTCGGTCATGGAAAAGACCATCTCGGAGTACCTGCAGGCAGAGTACGCGAAGTTCGGTGTCAAACTCAACATCTCAGGACAGGAAGAGCAGTCCTACCGTGACAACATGAAGGCGGGCAACTTCGACATCATCTTCAACATCGTCTGGGGTATGCCGTACGATCCGATGTCCTCGCTCGCGGGCATGACTGAGCCCGTCTACGGTGACTATGCCGCACAGCAGGGCATTCCGACGAAGGCGGAGATCGACCGCAATATCCTCATGGCAAACAAGGATACGACCGATGCCGCGCGTCAGGAGCACTACAGCTATGTGCTGAAGCAGTTCGCGGAGCAGGCTGCCTACATCCCCATCACGTACGAGGTCAACAAGGCAATCTATCGTGAGGGGCTTGAGGGCGTTCAGTTCACATCTTCGCAGTATGAGGTGCCTTTCTGGCTCATGAGCTGGAAGTAATTATTTTTGGATGAGGAGGACTGTCGCGGCAAGCGTGGCAGTCCTTTTCCTGCGTTTTATGCGCAATAGAAATGGTGTGACTATGAAACAGTATATCATTCGGCGCGTTCTGATGACGATCCCGCTGCTCGTTGCGATTTCGTTCGTCTGCTTCGCGCTCATCAGTCTCATCCCCTCCGATCCCGCCGAGGTAGCACTGCGCGTGCGGCAGATTCCCGTCATCAGCGACGAGATGATCGCCGAGACACGGGCGGAGCTGGGGCTGGACAAGCCGTATCTCATCCGCTATCTCACATGGGTGTGGAATGTGCTGCACGGGGATTTCGGCTTCAGCTATGTCAACCCGCTGCGCAGCGTCTCTGACGAGCTGCTGCGCTGTCTGCCGGCGACGCTCGAGCTCGCGGGGGCATCGCTCGTTCTCGTCATCCTGATCTCGCTGCCCGTCGGATTCCTCTGTGCGGTCTACAAGAACACGCTGATCGACAAGGCTGTTCGTCTCTTTGTCTTTATGACGACGGCGATGCCCGCGTACTGGATCGGACTTCTCCTCATGTGGCTCGTCGCCATCGAGATGAACCTCCTGCCAACGAGCGGGAACAAGGGCTTTGACTCGCTCATCCTGCCCGCCTTTACCGTGGCACTGACGTACATTTCGACGTACATCCGTCTGATCCGCAACAATATGCTTGAAAATATGAAGCAGGACTATGTGAAATACGCGCGCGTGCGCGGCATTCGTCAGCGTGTGATCCTCGTGAAGCACATCCTGCGGAACTCGCTGCATACCTGTTTTGTCGCAATCGGCATGAGCATTCCGCAGCTCATCGCAGGGACGATCGTCGTCGAGAATGTCTTTGCGTGGCCGGGTCTCGGAACGCTCTGCATCAAGTCGATTTTCAATCGGGACTATCCCGTCATTCAGATGTATGTGCTGTTCATCGGTGTGCTGTTTGTCGTGTTCAATCTGATTTTCGACATTTTGCAGACACTCGCCGACCCGCGTGTGAGAGAGGGGGAGTAACGTGCTCGACAGATTTCTGCACAACCGCACGGCGATGGGGACGACGATCTTCCTCGGTATCATTGTACTCCTCGGCATCCTTGCGCCGTGGATCAGCCCGCACGACCCCTACGCGAACAACATCGCGAACAAATTTGCCGGCTTTAGCTGGGAGTATCCGCTCGGTACGGATCAGCTCGGCCGCTGCATTCTCTCGCGTATGCTCGACGGCATCCGCCCGACGCTCGGGCTTGCCGCGCTCACGATGCTCGGTACGATTGGTCTCGGCGCGTTCATGGGGCTGTGTGCCGGCTACTTCCGCGGGGCGGTGGACGAGGTCATCATGCGCATCGTCGATGTCATGCTCTCGTTCCCGAGCCAGATCATGGTGTTTGCCATTGTCGCACTCCTCGGCGTGGATGTCCGCAACATCATCCTCGCGCAGGTGTTTATCAAGTGGGCGTGGTATGCGCGTATGATCCGTACGGGTGTCATTCAGCACCGCGACAAAAACTTTATCTCGTTCAGCCGCGTGGTCGGGACGAGCAACAGCTTCATCCTCATGCGCCATCTGCTGCCCTCGATTGCGGCGGATCTCGCCGTGCTCGCGAGCCTTGACATCGGCTGGGCGATCATCAACATCTCGACGATGTCCTTCCTCGGTCTCGGCGTGCAGGCACCGATTCCCGAATGGGGCGCGATGCTCAACGAGGCAAAGAACGTCCTCACGACGAACCCCATCCAGATGCTTGCGCCCGGTATCGCCATTGTCTCCGTCGTCACGGCGTTCAACCTGCTCGGCGATGCCATCCGCGACGTGCTCGACCCGAAGGAGGTGCGCTCATGAGTGAAGGAAAAAACGTCATTGAGGTCAAGAACCTGCGGGCTGTCGTGCATGAGGAGGGGCAGGACATCACCCTGCTCCATGACAGCAGCTTCGTCGTTCGTGAGGGCGAATGCCTCGGCATTCTCGGTGAGTCGGGCAGCGGCAAGAGCCTCACGATGCAGGCGTTTATGGGGCTGCTCGACGAGCATTTTACCGTGACGGGCGAGGTGTTTTTTGAGGGGAAGGATCTCCTCAAGGAGTCGGGCGAGAGCCTGCGCCTCCTGCGTGGCTCGAAGCTCGCAATGGTCATGCAGAACCCGATGACCTCCTTCGATCCGCTCATTCGCATTGAGGAGCAGGTTATTGAGACGTTCGTCGAGCATACGGATTGGTCACGCGCAGAGATTTTGCGGCGTGCGCTGGAGCTCTTCGAGAAACTTCAGATACGCGATCCCGCAGAGGCATTGAAGAAGTACCCACATCAGCTCTCGGGCGGCATGCTCCAACGCATCATGATCGGCATCGCGCTCATGCTGGAGCCGCGCCTACTGATTGCGGATGAGCCGACGACGGCACTGGATGCGCTTACGCAGTTCGAGGTGCTGAAGGCATTCCGCCAGGTCAAGGAGAGCGGGACGGCGATGGTCTTTATCACGCATGACCTCGGGGTGGCGAACTACATTTCCGACCGCATCCTCGTCATGAACAAGGGGCGCATCGTCGATACGGGAACGTTCCGCGAGATCGTGGAGGGGGCGAAAGACTCCTATACGCAGCTTTTGATTGAGAAGAAAACAGCGGTCATGCGCCGCTATGAGGCAGTGATGCAGGGAGGTGAGGCGTATGCTTGAACTGAAGGATATTGTTGTCAGCTTCAAAAAGGAAGTGCAGAAGAAAATCTTTGGCACGGAGCGCAAGACCGTGCTCCACGGCATCAGCCTTGCCGTCCGAAAGGGCGAAAGCCTCGGCATCCTCGGTGAGTCGGGCAGCGGCAAGTCCACGACGGGGCGTGTGCTCGCGGGACTGTTGAAGCCGGATTCGGGTGCTGTGCTCATCGAGGGCGAGGATGTCTATGCGGGCAGCAAGGGGCGCGAACATCTCAGAAATCGTCTCTCCATCGTCTTTCAAGACTATACGACGAGTGCGAACCCACGCTTCACCATCCGTCAAGTCATCGGTGAGGGGATCGCCGTCGGTGCGCGAAAGACGGGAGAGAAGATCGACTATGCCGAGGAGACGGCGCGGCTTCTCAGGCTCGTCGGACTGGATGAGAGCTTTGCGAAGCGGTTTCCGCACGAGCTCTCGGGCGGGCAGCTGCAGCGCGTCTGCATTGCGCGGGCGATTGCCTGTCGGAGCGAGCTGATCCTCTTTGACGAGGCGGTGTCTTCTCTCGACGCACACACGCAGGTACAGATCATGGATCTCCTGATCGACCTCAAGGAAAAACTCGGTCTGACCTATATTTTCATCACGCACGACCTCACCTCGATCACCTACTTCTGCAGCCGCGTCATCTTCCTCAAGGATGGCAGCGTCGTTGCGGATTCTCCCGTCAGCGAGCTGTCGAAACTCGACGTACCCTACGCAAAGGAATTGCTCGGTGCGGTGCTTGATTTTAACGCAGAGAGTGCTTAGAGGAAATTTCCCACTTGTCGGGAGTGCACCGACAGGTTAAAATGGGAAGGGGGGATCATATCTAGAAGAGGAGAGATACTATGAGTTCACTGCATATTGCCGCCGAGAAGGGTGAGGTCGCCGAGCGCATTCTGCTGCCGGGGGATCCGCTGCGTGCGAAGTTCATCGCGGAGAATTTCCTGGAGGGGGCGAAGGAGTACACCTCCATCCGCAACATCCTCGGCTATACAGGCACGTACAAGGGCGTTCCGGTCTCCGTGCAGGGCACGGGCATGGGCATGCCGTCGATCTCCATCTATGTGAATGAGCTGATGGACTACTACGGTGTGCAGAAGCTCATCCGCGTCGGAACCTGCGGCGGTATGCACGAGAAGGTAAAGCTGCGCGACGTGTTTATCGCACAGGGCGCGACGACGGACTCAGGGATCATTCGGAGCATCTTTGGCGGCTCGATCAACTATGCGCCGCTCGCAGACTACGAGCTGCTCTCCGCCGCTGTGGAGAATGCAAAGAAGCTGAACCTCCCCGTGCGTGTCGGCAATGTCATCTCCGTCGACCGGTTCTACGATGAGGAGATCGACAATGCGAAGCTGCGTCAGTACGGCGTGCTTGCGGTCGAGATGGAGGCTGCGGCACTCTATACACTCGCGGCGAAGTATGGACGGAAGGCACTCGCGCTCTTCACCGTCAGTGACCATCTCGTCACGGGCGAGAAGTGCACGGCAGAGGAGCGGCAGACGACGTTCAGCGATATGATCAAGATCGCACTTGAGACAGCGGTCGGCTGAAAATCTTCATGAGAGACCTTGTGAACGCGAGGTCTCTTTTTTGATTCCGTAATCCATAATTTTTTTTGCTTTTCAAAAGAAAACGTTTGCTTTTTGGAAAGTGATGAGTTATAATAAAAACTATAAGAAAGAAAACGTTTACTTTTCCAAAAACCTTTTCCATTTTATCATTTTCAAGAGTTGTTAGTGGGAAACATTCACCCGTTTCCCATGATGAAGGAGGGAGTCACATGGAGGAGAAGAAATTCATCCTCACAATCAGCCGTCGGTACGGCTGCGGCGGCCGCGAACTCGCGAACATTCTCGCCGAGAAGCTGGGGGTTCATCTCTACGATCGCCAGATCGTCCACCTCGCGGCGGCAAAGCTCGGCATCAACGATCTGCATGAGAAGGAGCTGCTCGAGCTTGAGAACACGGTGAAGCCGCTGTCCTCGCGCTTCATTCCGTTCCACTCGTTCGGCATGGCGATGGGCGAGTCCAGTCAGGGGATGTTCATGGCGGAGTCGAACGTTGTGCGGAAACTTGCCGATGATGGCCCGTGCATTTTCCTCGGACGCTGTGCGGACTATGCGCTTCGCAAGCGCGACGATGTATTTTCCATCTTCGTCTGTGCGGACGACGACTACCGTGAGGAGCGCGGACGTACGGTCTATGAGGGCAAGACGCTCAAGGAGATGGATCGCGAGGATGAGAAACGCGCGCGTTACTATGACTACTATACGGGGCGCAAGTGGGGCGACGGCGCACACTATGACCTCGTTGTGAATGCGGGGCGTGCGCCGCTCGCGCAGATTGCGGACGGCATCATTGCCTACATCCGCACGGTCAAAGGCTGAGGAGGGATTCCCATGTCGGACAAAAAGAGCAAATTCTGGCCGCGCATCGCTTATTCCTGCGGCACTTTCGGACATGATGTGTTCTATGCTATGCTCGGTACATACTTCATGATCTTTGTCACGAGCAATCTGTTCCACTCTGACAATCACGAGCACGATGCCTATATGATCGGCATTGTGACGACGATCATCCTTGTACTGCGCATCGGTGAACTCTTTCTTGATCCTTTTATCGGCAACACGATCGACAAGACGAAGACGCGCTGGGGCAAGTTCAAACCGTGGGTCATCGTGGGCGCGTTTGTTGCGGCGATTACGCTGGCGATCCTCTTCACGGACATGGGCGGGCTGACGGTGTCGAATCCGATGCTCTACCTCGTCCTCTTTGCAGTTCTCTATCTCATCATGGACGTGTTCTACTCGGCAAAGGATGTCGCCATCTGGTCGATGATTCCCGCGCTCTCGTTCGACTCGCGTGAGCGCGAGGTGACGGCGACCTACGCACGTATCGGCTCGGTGTTTGGCGGTCAGCTGGTCACGGCGATCGTCATGCCCGTCGTGCTCTACTTCTCGCTGAACGAAAACGGCGGTGCGGGTGACTCGGCGGGTTGGTTTGCGTTTGCGGTCATCGGCGGTGCCATCGCAACGCTTGGCGCGATCATCCTCGGTCTTGGGACGAAGGAAGAGGACTCTGCCCTGCGTGAGAACAAGACGGAGACCTCGTTCAAGGATGTGTTCTCGATCCTCATCAAGAATGATCAGCTGCTCTGGGTGGCGATTGCGTATCTTGTTTTCGGTCTTGGGCAGAATGTCATCAATAATTTCAACCTCTATTATTTTATCTATGTGCTCGGCGACGCGAAGCAGTTCTCGTTCCTCGGCATCATCAACGTCATCATCGGCTTGCTCGCCGTGGCACTCTTCCCGACGCTGACGGAGAAGTTCAGCCGTCGGAGGCTCTTCTTCGGTTCGGTTGCCGTGATGCTCGTCGGTATCGTACTCTATGCGGTGGCGGGCACGAGCGTTGTTATGACGCTTTTTGCCGCAGGGCTCTTTGCTCTGCCGCAGCCGCTGGTCTTCCTCGTCGTGCTCATGACGATCACGGATACGGTCGAGTATGGGCAGCTGAAGCTCGGCCATCGTGATGAGGCGCTTGTCCTCTGCGTGCGTCCGCTGGTGGACAAGCTCGCGGGTGCGATCACAAGCGGCATGATCGGCATTACGGCGATCTGGGTCGGCATGACGAGCGGTGCGACAGCGGCGACGATTACGCCGGAGAACCTCTTTAACTTCAAGCTCGTCATGTTTGCGCTTCCGTTCGTTCTCATTCTGCTCGGTGCGATTATCTACCGTGCGAAGGTGACGCTTACGGAGGCGGAGCACGCGCGTATCGTGGAGGAACTGGAAGAAAAATGGGATGAAATGAATCAGTAATCTGTGTTAATATTGGGAAAGCGGTCGGTGTCGGCCGCTTTCTTTGCAGAAACGGAGGTCTTGACATGAGCGGCTTCGATTTTGAGAAACTGAAAGACCCGCAGTATTTTGCGGAGAACCGCCTGCCCGCGCACAGCGATCATATCTTCTACCGTGACGAGGCGGAACTGGCACGCGGCGTATCCTCGTTCTACCGTACGCTTAGCGGGGGATGGCACTTTGCATACGCAAGAAATACGGCACTCATCCCGCAGGGCTTTGAGGCGGCGGACTACGACTGTCACGACTGGGAGACGATCCGTGTGCCGGCGCACATCCAGATGCAGGGGCAAGGCATACCGCATTATACGAATACGACGTATCCGTGGGACGGGCACGAGAGCATCGCGCCGGGAGAGATTCCGACGCGCAGCAACCCTGTCGGCTGCTATGTGAAGTATTTCAACGTGCCGAAGGACTGGGAAAATGTTTTCATTTCCTTTGCCGGTGTGGACGCGGCACTCGCGCTCTTCCTCAACGGGCATTTCGTCGGCTACAGTGAGGACAGCTGCACACCTGCGGACTTCGATCTGACGCCGTATCTTGTGGCGGGCGAGAACAAGCTGGCGGCGATGGTGTTCCGCTATGCGAGCGCGAGCTGGCTTGAGGATCAGGATTTTTGGCGGTTCTCTGGGATCTATCGCGATGTCCTTCTCTACACGAAGCCGCAGCACCACATCGAGGACATCGAAGTCCGTGCAATCCCTGTTCATAGCTATGCGGACGGTCAGCTCTCCATTCGTCTCTCGTTCGGTGATGCGGGGGAAAAGGGGATTATGCTCGATCTCTACGACGCGGATGGCACAGAGGTACTGCAGATCAATGAGCATTTTGTGGGGACGGCGTACGAGCTTTCGGCGGACATTGCGGGGATTCGCTTGTGGAGTGCGGAGGAGCCGTATCTCTACCATGCCGTTCTCTGTGTCTATGATGCGGATGGTCTTCTGCAGGAAACGCTGCGTGTGCGTGTTGGCTTCCGTGAGTTCTGCATGAGGGACGGTCTGATGCAGCTGAGCGGCAAGCGCATTGTGTTCAAGGGGGTCAACCGCCATGAATTCGACTGCGACCACGGGCGTGCGATGGATCCCGCACTCTTTGAGCAGGATCTCGTTGCACTGAAACGCGCGAATGTCAACGCGATCCGCACGTCACATTACCCGAACAGCAGTCGTCTCTATGAGCTGTGCGATATCTACGGGTTCTATGTCATCGACGAGACAAATCTCGAGACGCACGGCTCGTGGATGAAGAACGGCGCGTGTGCGAAGGATGAGGATACCGTGCCCGGCGATCATGCGCCGTGGCTCGCCGCTGTGCTCGACCGCGCACAGTCGATGTACGAGCGGGACAAGAACCATCCGTGCATCCTCATCTGGTCGTGCGGAAACGAGTCCTGCGGCGGGCGTGACATCTACGAGATGAGCGAATACTTCCGCCGCGTCGATCCGACGCGCCTCGTTCACTACGAGGGAATTTTCTGGGATCGCAGCTATCCCGCAACGAGCGATATGGAAAGCCGGATGTATACGAAGGCGGCGGACATCGAGGCGTTCCTTAAGGAGCACAGGGACAAGCCCTTGATCTGCTGTGAGTATACGCACGCAATGGGCAACAGCTGCGGCGGTATGCACAAGTACACGGAGCTGACGGAGCGCGAGCCACTCTATCAGGGCGGCTTTATCTGGGATTTCGGCGATCAGGCAATTCGTTGGCGCGGGCGGTATGGGGAGGATGTATTTCTCTATGGCGGCGACTTCGGTGATCGTCCGTCGGATTACAACTTCAGCGGTAACGGTATTTTCTTTGCCGATCGTCGTCCGACGGCAAAGCTGCAGGATGTGAAGTTTAACTATCAGAATTTCACGCTGCGCCCTTCGTGGAATGGTGTGGAGATCGAGAACAAGAGTCTCTTTACAAATGCGGACTGCTATGTGCTGCAGCTTGTCCTTGCCGTGGACGGACAGACGGTCTGGCAGCGGCGTATGCCGGCACCCTCCGTACCGCCGGGAGAAACGCGCTGTTTGCCCTGCGCCGTACCCTCGTTTGGCAATGGGGAACATGTGCTGACAGCGTCTCTCGTGCTTGCACGGGAGGAGCGTTGGGCAAACGTGGGGCATGAGGTTGCGTTTGGGCAGACGATTCTGCCGGCATGGACGGGCGACGCACTGCAGATCCGCAATGTCGTTGCGGAGTGTCCTTCCGCCCCCGTTTATGCACCGCTCGCGGAGAACGGAAGTCTGCGCGTGGTGCAGGGGGACATCAATCTCGGTGTGCAGGGGGCGGGCTTCTCCCTGATGTTCTCAAGTGCGCAGGGCAATCTCGTCTCCTATCGTTATGGCGGGCGGGAGCTGATCGAGGAACTGCCGCAGCCGTCGTTCTGGCGTGCGCCTGTTGACAACGACTACGGCAGCGGACGCATGGCGGATACGGCGCAGTGGAAGCTTGCGAGCCTCTATCGCCGCTGCATACGCATCGAGTACAGCGTGGATGATGCTGCATTTACGGTGGTGGACGGATTCTTCGGCAGACAGGAGGAACGCCGCGCACAGAGCGTTACGATACGCTTTACCTATGCGCTCACCGCATCGCCCGCAGCAACCTGCACCGTCACCTATACGGTGGATGCGACGGGGGCACTCCGCGTTGCACTCGACTATGAAGCGGCAGAGGGGTTGCCGGAGATGCCGGACTTTGCGATGCTCTTTACGCTCTCTGCGGACTATGACCGCATTCGCTTCTACGGGTACGGGCCAAAGGAGAACTATATTGACCGCTGCGAGGGTGCGCGGCTCGGTATCTATGAGAGTACGACGGCAGACGAGGTTGAGCCGTATCTGCGTCCGCAGGAGACGGGCAATCACTGTGGTATGCGCTGGATCGAGGTCACGGATCGCAGCGGGCACGGCATTCGCCTTGCGGGCGATGTGCCGTTCGAGGCGTCGGCGCTTCCGTACAGCCCGCATGAGCTTGAGAATGCGCGTCATGCGTACGATCTGCCGCGCCCGCAGCACACGTATCTGCGTGCGTCGGCGGGGATGTGCGGCGTGGGCGGCGACGACAGCTGGGGCGCACCAGTGCTTGCGGAGTATGTGCAGAAAAACGAAACGCGGCATCTGGCGTTTACGCTGAAGGGGATTTGATTTAGGGAATCGCCATGCACACTCCACGCGAACCTGTAGTTGCGCAAGTGATCGTGCGCTTGTACGCTTAAATACCGTCGGACTTCTTAAACGCGCTTCGCTTGAACGAAAGAAATCCGACGGGGCGTACCGCGCCCTTTACTCACTTGCTCCACTAGGGTTCGCTTAGGAGTAGCGCATGGCTACGACGCACGTCCCGTTGCTCGGAACATTTATCATAACGCAAAAAACGCAGGAGTTTTCAAAAAGCTCTTGCGTTTTTTTGCAAAAAGAGATAGAATAGAAAACGGAAAAGAAAACGTTTACTTTTGCTTAACTACAATTTTGATATTTACGGAAGCACTGATAAATTCAGCCGCGCCATCTTGACGCATCTTTTTTGCCCG
>NZ_DBHIVL010000069.1:0-12177 GCF_057271695.1 Centipeda sp. (in: firmicutes) | reverse complement strand
TGTTAAGCACGCCGCCAGCGTTCGTCCTGAGCCAGGATCAAACTCTCCGCTAAAGAAAGTGTTACCACTTCTATCCGAGAGCCTGTTGGCTCATTATGTCATTCTTGTAAAAGAATTGTGTTCGTTGACTAACATCAACGATGTTGCATCTGGCTGTTAGAGTTTCCTCTAACATGTTTTGCATTGTGTAGTTTTCAGGGTACATCCTGCACCGCGTAAGGCTTCAAGGTTCTTTGCAGTTCCTCGCAGCTCTCATCGGCGCGACTTTCATAATATAACACAGGAGACTTCTACTCGTCAACCCCCTTTTTCAAGTTTTTTGCATTTCTTTTGACAAAAGTTGCTAACCCCTACACGCTGTAAGTAAAATTGAGTTCCGTCCGTGCGGAAAGCAGTGGAGCTTTTGCATCTTTCTCCGAAAGCACAACTGGCGCAAGAGGCCACGCAACGCCGATCTCGGGGTCGTCCCAGCGGATATTTCCGTCGCACGTCGGCGCATAGAAGTTGTCCGCCTTATACTGCACCTCGACGTCATCAGTCAGTGTGATGAATCCGTGGGCAAAGCCGCGCGGAATGAAGAGCTGACGCGCATTTTCCGCCGTGAGCTCAACACCGACCCATTTTGCATACGTCGGCGAGCCGCGGCGAATGTCGACGGCAACATCGAAGATTGCACCGCGCGAGACACGCAGCAGCTTTGCCTGTGCCATCGGGTTGAGCTGATAATGCAGGCCGCGCAGTGTTCCCTTCTGCGCCGAGAAGGAATGATTGTCCTGCACAAAGTCAACGAGAATGCCCGCATCCTCCATCTTCTTTTTCGACCAGCTCTCCATAAACCAGCCGCGCGCATCGCCGAACACCTGCGGCTCAAGGATGCGAACGCCCGCAAGTGCTGTTTCAATTACATTCATACAATACTCCTATATATCCTTGATAAGTCGCTTCAAATAAACACCATATTCATTCTTGGCGAGAGGCTCGGCAAGACGCAGCACCTGCTCCGCGTCGATGTAGCCCATGCGGTAAGCGATTTCCTCGATGCAGGAGATCTTGAGCCCCTGCCGCGCCTGTATGGTCTGAACAAATGCAGCCGCCGAGAGCAGTGACTCGTGGGTTCCCGTATCGAGCCACGCATAGCCGCGCCGCAGTCGTTCCACGTGGAGCTTCCCCGCCGCAAGATACGCCTTGTTGACATCCGTAATCTCGAGCTCTCCACGTGCCGACGGACGGATGCCGTGCGCGATCTCAACGATGTCGCTGTCATAAAAGTAAAGCCCCGTGACAGCATAGTTTGACTGCGGCTCTTTGGGCTTTTCCTCAAGTGTGAGTGCATTTCCTGCATCATCGAAGGAGACAACGCCGTAACGCTCGGGATCGGAGACGTAGTAGGCAAAGACGGTCGCCCCGTCATCCCGCCGCACAGCACGCTGCAGAACCTGCGCGAAGTTCGAGCCGTAGAAAATGTTATCACCGAGCACAAGTGCACAGCCCTCGCCCGCAATAAAGTCTGCCCCGATGATGAACGCCTGTGCGAGTCCGTCCGGACTCGGCTGCACAGCGTAGGAAATAGATATCCCCAGCTGGCTGCCGTCACCGAGCAGCTCGCGATAGAGCGCACTGTCGTTCGGCGTGGTGATGATGAGGATGTCCTTGATTCCCGCAAGCATCAGTGCGCTCAACGGATAGTAGATCATCGGCTTGTCGTAGACCGGCATGAGCTGCTTGGATACAACCTTCGTGAGCGGATAGAGGCGTGTTCCCGAGCCACCCGCAAGAATAATTCCCTTCTTTATCATCCCGTCACCTCTCTGCATTTATTTGCATTTCATTTTATGACGTTTTGCGAGATAAGGCAAGAAAAGCCTGCCGCATTTTCACGCGACAGGTTTTTGAACGAATCCTTTTCGTATCTACTTGAACATTTCCATTGTATGTGCAACGAGAATGCCAAACGGTGTACCGATGACGTAACCCATCAGTGCCATCAGAATGCCGACAGGGACAAGCGAGCCGGAATACGTGCCCGCAAGTACAGGCGCGGATGCCGTGCCGCCGATGTTTGCAAGTGAGGCAACACACGCAGTGAACATATCGAGTTTGAAGAGACGTGCAAGGAGGAACATGAGTGTAAAGTGGACGCCGAGAATGATGAAACCCGTCAAGATCCAGTAGGGCGCATCACCGAGCTCGAGCAGAGACGCACGCGAGGCGAGCAGTGCAATGACAGAGTAGAGCAGGACATTCGACATCTCTGCCGACCCCGCCACACCTCCGAGCGGCGAGACTGCACCGATGAGTCCAAGTGCCGTGATAAAGAGGATTGTCCACGTTGCCTTGTCAAAGAACGGTACTGCGGCATTGAGCATCTTGCCGACGTTCGCGCCGACCGCCGAAACGACAAGTGCTGTACCAAGCAGGAGGATGAGGCTCTGGAATGTGATCGCCCCCGTATTCAGCTTTGCATCCTCCTCAAGGCTGCGTGACACGGCATCAAGCTGAGTCGTATCTGCCTTATTCCACTTGTTGAAACGCAGTGCAAGCGTGATGAGCCAGAGCAGGAACATGACCCAGATGGAGTAGTCAATCGAGTCGACCACGAGCGCATAGCCCATATCCGCCTCCGACACACCAAGTGCCGCCTGCACGGCAACCATGTTGCCCGAACCGCCGAGCCACGAACCGCAGAGTGCACCGAGTGCCATCCACGAATCCCCACCGATAAAGTTCTTCATAACGAGAAACGCGACGATAAAGCCGATCATGATAGTCACGGACGCAGAGAAAAAGCCAAGCAGCATCCGTGGACCGAGCTTGAGCACCTTGCGAATGTCGCAGCGCAGCAGCATGGTAAAAACCATCGCATACGTCAGCGAATTTTTCAGCCCCGCATACGCCGGCTTTGTCGCCGCCATATCCCACGTGCCGACCGTGCACAGCAGCATGGAGATGAGATAGACGAGCACGACGGCAGGCAGGTAGCGGAACAGCGTCCACCCCGTTCCCTTCTCAAGCGTCACCAGTGCACCTGCAAGCAGGATGAGCACGGCGACATAGGTAAATCCGTCCGTAATCATGACATACACTCCTTCGTTAATATAATTCCTTGAAGAATCACGATAATGATTATATAATAAAGCAATAAATGAACACAATGGACTTCTTTCCCAAATTACTCTCATATATGAAAGAATTCTGTATACAAAAGGAGGATTCCCATGAAAATCACAAAGGTCGAGCTTGGAATGCTCTCCGTCCCCCTGCGTGTCCCGTTCAAAACAGCGCGGCGGCGCGTGGACAGCGTAGAGGACGTCATCGTACTCATCCGCACAGATACGGGTGCAACGGGCTATGGTGAAGCACCGCCGACAGGCGTTGTCACGGGCGATACGACGGGCGGCATCATTGACGCAATCCGTACGCATCTTGCTCCCCTGCTCATTGGCCGCGATGTAAACGAGTTCGAGGATCTGATCCAGTCCGTACAAACCGCGCTCATCCACAACTCCTCGGCAAAGGCAGCCGTCGACATGGCACTCTACGATCTCTACGGACAGCTGTGGAACATCCCCGTGCACAAGCTCCTCGGCGGCGCAAAGGACGGCATCGTCACGGATATCACAATCAGCGTAAATGCCCCCGACGAGATGGCACGCGATGCACGCGATGCGATTGCACGCGGCTACGATACCCTCAAGATCAAAGTCGGTGTCGATCCCTCGCTCGATGTGGCGCGCCTATCTGCCGTGCGTGAGGCAGTCGGCAAAGATGTACGCATCCGCATCGACGCAAATCAGGCGTGGAAGCCACGCGAGGCCGTACGGATTCTCGCACAGATGGCAGAAAAGGGCCTTGACATCGAGCTCGTCGAGCAGCCTGTCGCCGCAGCGGACATTGACGGCCTTGCCTACGTCACACGTGAGAGCGATATCCCCGTGCTTGCGGACGAGGCTGTATTTTCTCCTGCCGAGGCTCTGCGCATCATGCAGCTGCACGCCGCCGACATGGTGAACATCAAACTCATGAAATGCGGCGGGCTCTACCCCGCACAGAAAATCATCGCGGCGGCGGAAATCTACGGCATAGAGTGTATGCTCGGCTGTATGCTCGAGGCAAAAATCTCCGTCAACGCCGCTGTGGCACTTGCCTGCGCAAAGAAGATTGTGACACGCATCGATCTCGACGGTCCCGTCCTTTGCAGCGAGGATCCGATTGAGGGCGGTGCCGTATTTGACGAGAAAAACATTACTGCATCCACTGCGCCGGGACTCGGTATTCGCGGTGTACAGGGACTCAGGATGCTGTGAGGAGGCGTGCATGAGCACATCAGTTAATTTTGCCGTCGGTGAGCCATTCCCCCTGCCGATCCTCGCACAGACGGACGGCGGTATGTTTCAGGTCGACAAAAACGGCATGATGTTCCTGCTCCAGCTCTCGCGCACGGATGCCATCGCTGTCGAGGCGTTCCGCACGGGTGAGATCGAGCTTGCCGTGACGGAAGTGGACGGCGTTCTCTTCCTCCTCTATCGCATCGATGGCATCTTCAAGGACGGCTGGGGCGACGCGCCGCTCTCCCTATCGCTCGTAAAGGAAGAGCTGCTGCCAGATGAAAAAAGTCTTGCCGATCCCACGATCCACCTCTATCTCGTCGATACGAGACTGAAAATACTCCTCGCACAGAGAACGGCAAGCGTCCCCGAGGAGTTCACGGAAATCATTCGTGCGAATGTGCGGGCACAGAAAAAAGCACCGCTCTCGGTGCTTGCATTCCAAAAGAAGGTTGCAGCAATCTGGGCGGAGAAATCCGCAGCCGACCTGCGCGCAATGGCAGGGGCATCGCATACGCTACCGATGACAATAGGAAGCATCGTACACTAAGACAGTCGACGTTGACCGTAACAGAGTCAACGTCGGCTGTTTTTATATTGTTCCTTTGAGCCCCTTAACGATGCGCGCAACCAGTGCCGTCCGCGCAAACGGCGTGATGATATAGTAACCGTCGATGTATGGCGTGATGTCCTTTGCAATCTCAAGGGAGAGCTGCACGGCAAGTTCTTCCGCCTCCGCACGATTCAATCCATGATAGGCGTTGATAATGCGCTCCTCGACGTGAATCCCCGAAATCTCGCTTTCCATAAAACGGGCATTGCGCTCGCTGACAACGGGCATGATGCCGCCGAGGATGAATGCCCCTGGCAGCGTGTCGCGTGCCGTCCGCAGATTCTCCTTTGCTCGTTCACTGAGAACAGGCTGCGTAAAGAATCCCGTCATGCCCGCCTCCAGCTTCTTTTTGGCGAGCCCGAGCTGTGACGGGAAATGCTTTGCATTCACGTTAAGTGCACCGAATACATGAAACGGTACGACATCGCCGCGCTCGCCGAGGCTTTTAATAAATGAGGTCAGCTTGCGCGAGTTGAACTGGTAGACGCTCTTCACCTCGTCGCGCTCCGCCGTCGGAATGGGGTCGCCCGTAATCGCAATGATATTGTGCACCCCCTCGGCGCTCAGACCGAGGAGAATGGACTTGATCGCGTTGAGATTGCGGTCGCGGCAGGTCATGTGCGGGATCGGCTCAAGTCCGAGGCTGCGCTGTACACGCCCCGCGAGCATCGCCGCATCCATGCGGGCACGCGCGATGGGATTGTCTGCAATGGTGATTGCATGAACGCCCGCCTCCATCAACTCCCGTGCACCCGCCATGAATTTGTCCGCATTGCCGACCTCAGGCGGGTCGAGTTCGACGGCGATGGGTGTTCCTCCCGTTTTCAACGCCTCGAAGAACGCGCTGTGCGACGTTTCAAGCGATGGGTGTTCCGCCTGCCCCACGTGCTCTGTCGATACGCGTCCGCTGTCTGCAAGTGCAAGACACAGTGCACGGATATGCTCCGGTGTCGTACCGCAGCAGCCGCCAACGATGGAGACTCCCTCACGCACCAGTGCCGCAAGCCCGTCACCGAAATAGTTCGGTGCACTCTCATAGAAGGTGCGCCCGTCAATGACGATCGGATGCCCCGCATTCGGCATCAAAGAGAGCAGCAGCGGACATGTGCCGAGGAGATGTACGAGCTCCTTCATGGACTGAACGCCGCTGACACAGTTGAAACCGACCGCGTCGATGTAACCGCTCGCAGCTGCCTCTCGCACGAGCTCCTCGACAAAGAAACCATCCCGCGTATAGCCGCCGGGAAAGGCAGAAAACGAAGTCAGAACGAACGCCTCGGGACAGACCTGCTTGATATGGGCCGCCGTCTCGACCAGCCCCTCAATCGAGGAGTTCGTCTCAAAGATAAAGTGACGTGCGCCCATCGCGAGAAAGATATCGGAAAGGAAGCGGTATTCCTCGATGATATCCGCAGGCGGCAGTCCCGTAACAGGACCGATATCGGCAAAGACATACGCATTGAACGGCTCTGCCGTTCGCGCGGCAATCTCCCATCCTGCACGAATGATCCGTTCAACGGTCGCCGTGTCTCCTTGGTAGACGATACGATTTGCCGCAAAGGTATTCGTCTTGATTGCCTGCGCTCCCGCACGCAGGTACTCCGTATGGATTTCCTCGACCACGATCGGGGTCTCGATGTTTGCGAGTTCCACGCCCTTGCCGCGCGTATGCGTCTTTTGAGCATAATAGGTGCCCATGCCGCCGTCAAAGACGAGCGGCTCTTTTTTCAGATGTTCCCGTATTGCCATACGCTCCTGGCTCATGTCTGTTCAGCCTCCCTGCTTTATCCGAGTACGCGGCGTGCAATCTCAACAATGCTGCGCGCATCGCCCGCATAGTGATCCGCACCGATTTCCTTTGCATAGTCCTCCGTCAACACTGCCCCGCCGACGACCGTCTCGCACGGATGTCCCGCCTCGTGCAGGGCTTCGATGGTCTTTTTCATCGCCGTGACCGTCGTCGTCATCAATGCCGAAAGGCCGATGAGCCCGACCTTCTTTTCGATGGCAACCTCCACAACACGCGTGACAGGCACGTCACGCCCAAGGTCAATGATCTGATAGCCGTAATTCTCGAGGACGACTTTGACGATATTCTTGCCGATATCGTGAATGTCGCCCTCAACAGTCGCGAGGATGATCTTCCCCTTCGACACCCCCTCGCCCGCTTCGGCGAGGCGCACCTTGATGAGCTCAAGCCCCGCCGTCGCAGCATTTGCCGCATTGATGAGCTGTGGGAGGAAGATGATTTCCTTTTCGTAGCGGTCACCCACGATATCAAGCGCAGGGATGACCTTCTCCTGTATGATGTCCATCGGTGCCATCTCCGTGAGGAGCTTCCGCGTGATGCGCTCTGCATCGTCACTGAGCCCGCGAATGATCGCGTCCATCAGCGGGTCGACCTCGCCCGCACTGTCCGCTGCGGCAGTCTGTACCGCTCCCGCCACTTCATCGCCCGTAATGCCGAGTTCCTTGCGGCGGCGCATCTCTGCCTGCTCGGGAGCAAAACGCTCGATGTAGGCGGCGCAGTCCACATCCTCCCCCGACACCGCGCGGAAGGATACAACGGCATCCATGACGCCCTTCGTATTCGGATTGATGATCGGGAAATCCAAACCAACGTGCATCGCCTGTATGAGGAAATTCTCCGTCATATGTCCACGCGCGGGCAGACCGAACGAAATATTGCTCACACCGAGCGCGCAGTGAAGACCGAGCCGTTCGTGCACCTCGCGCACGGCACGCAGGGTCTCCATCGCCTGCGTCTGCTGCGCCGAGACTGTGAGCGTCAGACAGTCGATGATGATATCCTCGCGGTCAAGACCGTATTTTTCTGCCTCCGCGACAATGCGCTCGGCAATTGCAACGCGCTGCGCCGCCGTCTCTGGGAGTCCGCTCTCGTCCATCGCCAGCCCGAGGACTGCCGCCCCGTAGTGCTTCGCGAGTGGGAAGATGGCATCCATGCGCTCACGCTCGCCGCTCACCGAGTTGATGATGACGCGCCCGTTCGTGACGCGCAGAGCAGCCTCGATCACCTTCGGGTTTGCCGAGTCAATCTGCAACGGCAGATCAACAACACTCTGCACCGCTTTGACGACATACGGGATGATCTTCTCCTCATCCACGCCCTGCGCACCGACATTGATGTCAAGCACCTGCGCGCCCGCCTCCTGCTGGGATATCGCAAGTTTCTTGATATAGCCGTAGTCCTCCTCAAGGAGTGCCTGTTGCAGACGCTTCTTGCCTGTCGGATTGATGCGCTCGCCAATGACATTGAGCTTGCCGTACTCCGCGACGCGCCCCGGTGATGCAACACCCTTGCGTTTTTTCCGTGCGGGACGCTCCGACGCCCCCTCAGCAACCGCTGCTGTGAGTGCACGAATAAATTCGGGGGTTGTGCCGCAGCAGCCCCCCATGATGAGCGCACCGCGCTGTGCAAACGCTGCCATCTCACGACCAAAGTCCTCCGCCGTCATCTCATACGCACCCGTACGAGGGTCAGGAAGTCCCGCGTTCGGCTTGACGATAATCGGCAGATCCGTCCACTCCATCAGCTCGTCCACAATCGGCAGAAGCTCCACGGGGCCGAGCGAACAGTTCACACCGAGCGCAGCGACACCGAGCGCATCAAGCGTGACCGCAACGGATGGGACGGCCGCGCCAAGGAAGGTGCGTCCATTCTGCTCGAACGTCATCGTCACCCAGATCGGCAGCTTTGTATGTTCCTTCGCCGCGAGCACCGCCGCCTTGACCTCGTAGAGGTCAGTCAGCGTCTCGAAGATGACGAGATCCGCCCCCGCCTCCTCGCCCGCGACCACCATCTCACGAAAGAGCTCGTACGCTGCCTCAAACGAGAGCGTTCCAAGCGGTTCGACCAACTCTCCAATGGGGCCGATGTCGAGTGCGACACGCACCCCCTGCGTACCGGAGTTCTCGGCTGCTCGGCGTGCCGTGCGGACGTTCTCCCCGATGACCTCGGCGACCGTCTTGCCCGTCCCCTCGAGCTTATGACCGTTCGCGCCGAAGGTGTTGCTGTAGATGACACGGCTGCCCGCCGCAATGTAGTTCCGATGGATCTCCTCGATCACATCGGGGTGCTCCAAGCCGAACAGCTCCGGTCGCTCCCCGGGGGCAAGACCGCGCGCCTGCAGCTGCGTACCCATGCCCCCATCCAATATAATGATATCGTTCATTCCATATCTCCCATATTTTTCATACCGTTATTGTGTTTTTGCCCCTTCTCTGCACCTGCGCCCCGCTTTGCGGAATGGGCAGTTTAGAAACATAAGGCAGTGCTCGCAGTCGGGTGGTCGGTGCGGCTGCGGCGTACGTGCAATCCCCATAATCGCCGTCACGGACTTGCGCGGCACCATGATCGTCGTTGGCGTCAGCGAGACACCGATACGCCGCGTCATATCGAGCAGTGCAAAGAATTTCGGCTGCTCCGCAATTGGCAGGTCACCGTAGCCGGGGCTGAAGCGATCCGTCAAATAACGCCCCTCGGCCTCCACAGCGCGGCGCATATCACTCTCAAAGTTGTTGCAGATATTCTCAATCGCCGTACTCGCACACGCATCCATGATGACGGAGTCCGCCGCATTCACGACCTCATAGCGCATCATCAGACGCTCGACACCGGGGCCGAGGGTCGCACCAAAGAGCACAACCTCCTCACACGGCTCAAGCATCCGAGGGATGTCATTTCCTGCAAACGTCACGCCGAGCACAGCCCCATCTTCAAGAGGAGCGTGACGATATGTCAAACGAGGCGTCGCCGCTGCCAGCACCTCATCCGTACAGCGACGAATCTGCGCCGCAATCTCCTCCGTCAGCTCCTGCCCACAAAAGCCGAGATACTTTAGGATCTCATTCATATTCAGCGTTGTAAAACGCGGTTCAAACATAGCCTCTCCTATATAGTATAGTACACAAGATTAAGAGATTATAGCACATCCCCCCGCTTCTCACAAATATACTTTTGTCATGTCATGATATGTGTGCTATAATACTGCCCTGTCTTTTTCTTTTCAGGGGGGAAATCGAATGATAAAAGAAGCGATCAAAAAGGTTGTAGGCAAGGAGGATCTTACCTACGACGAAGCATATGCGGTCCTGAACGAGATCATGTCGGGCGAGACCTCTGCGGTCGAGAATGCCGCCTACCTCGCCGCGCTCTCCACAAAGAGCAGCGGCATGGAGACGATTGACGAAATCTCGGGTTCTGCGGCGGCGATGCGTGAACATGCGGAGCGTGTCGAACACGATATGGAGGTCGTCGATATCGTCGGCACGGGCGGCGACCACTCGGGCAGCATCAATGTGTCCACCACCGCATCGTTCCTCGCTGCTGCGGCCGGACTCAAGGTCTGCAAGCACGGCAACCGCGCGGCCTCCTCGTGGAGCGGCACGGCCGACTGCCTTGAGGCACTTGGCGTGAACATCGATCAGCCGCCTGCAAAGGTACGCGAAGAACTGGACACGGTCGGCATGGCATTCCTCTTTGCCCAGCGGTATCATCAGTCGATGAAGCACGTCGGCGCGATCCGCCGCGAGCTCGGTATCCGCACCGTATTCAACATCTTGGGGCCCTTAACAAATCCGGCTCGTCCCTCCTATATGCTGCTTGGTGTTTACAGTGCACATCTGCTGCGCCCGCTTGCAAAAGTGCTCCCCGAACTCGGAGTAAGGCGCGCACTGATTGTCCACGGCACAGACGGCATGGATGAGATCAGCATCGGTGCACCGACCCTCATGCACGAGATCTCAGACGGCTGGGAGCGCTCCTATGAGATCCGCCCCGAGGACTTCGGCATCACACCCGCAGCAAAGGAAGCGATTCGCGGCGGTAAGCCCGACGAGAACGCGGCTGTCACACGCGGCATCCTCAGCGGAGAGATCACAGATGCTCGCGCGGATGTCTGCCTCCTGAACGCAGGGGCGGCCATCTACATCGGCGGTGCCGCGCCCTCCATTGCAGACGGCATTGCGGCTGCACGACAGACCATCGCCGACGGCTCGGCACTCCGAAAGCTCGAAGATTTCATCCGCATCTCTCAATAAATGGAAGGAGTTTGCATCTATGCAGGCACTCGAACAACTCAGCAATTTTGTCTCCCGTTATATGGCATTCTTCGTCATTCTGATCGCGGGCATCTCGCTCTTTCAGCCGTGGACATTCATCTGGACGGTTCCATATATCACGATTCTGCTCGGCATCGTCATGTTCGGCATGGGGATGACGCTTCGCTTCGAAGATTTTAAGCTCGTCCTGCAGCGTCCGCGCGACGTCCTCATTGGCACGGTCGCACAGTTCGGCATCATGCCGCTCCTCGCGTGGGGACTTGCACACGCATTTTCGCTTCCGCCCGAACTCGCGGCGGGTGTGATCCTCGTCGGCACCTGCCCCGGCGGCACATCGTCGAATGTCATGACATACCTCGCACGCGGCGATGTGGCACTCTCCGTCTCCATGACGATGGCATCCACTCTCCTCGCACCGATTATGACCCCGCTCCTCACCCTCTGGCTTGCAGGTCAGTGGATTGACATCCCGGCAGAGAAGATGATGATCTCCATCGCGCAGGTCGTCATCGCACCAATCTTCCTTGGCATCCTCATCAACCACTTCTTTGAGCGTCCCGTCCAAAAGGCGGTCAAAATCCTCCCGCTCATCTCCGTCATTGCCATCGTCCTCATCGTGGGTGGTGTTGTCTCGGCAAACGCAGCCCGCATCATCGAGACGGGCGCACTCATCATGGTCGTCGTCATGTGCCACAACCTCCTCGGCTATGCACTCGGCTTTGTCGTGGCAAAGACACTCGGTATGGATATGGCAAAGGTCAAAGCCGTCTCCATCGAAGTTGGAATGCAGAATTCAGGACTTGCGACCTCTCTCGCACTCCTTCACTTTGGTGCAGCGGCCGCCATCCCCGGCGCACTCTTCAGCGTTTGGCATAACATTTCGGGATCGCTTGCCGCAAACTACCTGTCCAGTCGTATGAAAAAAACCGTCTGACACAAATTTTATTCAAAAACTCCTCTAAAATCTTTTAGGACTTTTAGAGGAGTTTTTTAATTTGCATCGAATTATACCCAAAAGAAACGTCCTTGCTTCGACAAGATAGGGCGTCAGCTGTTGTCATGCCCATTGGGTAATCATTAAAAGAGATGACTGAATGAAATTAAAGGAATCGCTGATAAAATGAAGTCCGTCAGATTGGCGTAGATTTTTTCGTCCGA
>NZ_DBHIVL010000068.1:0-12993 GCF_057271695.1 Centipeda sp. (in: firmicutes) | reverse complement strand
ACGAAAAAATCTACGCCAATCTGACGGACTTCATTTTATCAGCGATTCCCTAGAAGCTCACGCTTGCCATCAGATTCCAATGGCGGCTGTTCTGCTTGTTGAGGTTCAGATTGTCCGCATCACGCAGAACCCGCGCATAGTCGAGCGAGAGCGAGAACCGATCATCCACATAGCGCACGCCGAGACCCGCACTGGCGATGCTGTCGCTGCCAAAGATCACATTGCGGTTTCGGTCGTTGCGGTTGTTCGAGAGATGTGCGTAGTCCGTGAACGCGAGGAGACGCGTATGCTTTGCGATCTCGGGGCTGTAGATCTCAAGGCTGCTCACGAACCCCTTGTCCGCACCGATCGCACGCTCATCGAATCCGCGCACGCTCATCGCACCGCCCGCACCGATCTGTTCGGCGGGAACGACGTGATCCTTCGTATGCTGTGCGTTCAGACGCACGGCTCCGACCCAGTCGCTCTTTGCACGCACCTGATAGTTCGCCCCTGCCCGCAGGAGGGTGAACTGGCTGTCCGCGCCCGGCGTGACCTTCTCATAGGATGCCCCGTCTCCGCTCACGTTCGCCGCAAGTCCGACGTTGTAGGAGAGGACGCTGTTCGCCTTGCGCTGGCTGTGCAGATAGGTGACGGAGGCGAGCATGACGCTATAATCCGTCTTGTTGTTGAACCTGCGCTCGATAAAGTTATAGCCAAAATCACTCTCCGTGCGGCGGTAACCGATACCGAAATCGAGGATGTCCTTGTTCCGCGCGGTGTAGGAGAGGAATCGCTGATAGTGCAGGTCGGCGTTCGTGCTCTTGCCGCCGATGTTCACGTCAAAGAGGCTGCCTGCACCCGTGTCATAGTTGTCAATGTTTGTGCGGCCGTGGCTGACGCTGACGGATACGGCACCATTCCACTCAGGCATGAGCTTCCGATAGGAGAGTGCACCGACCTTCACATCGCCGAAATGTCCCGGAGAGGTGACGAATGCCGCACCAAATGTATCTGCGTGTCCCGAGATGTTCGTATTGAGGTAGGTGAGTGCGGTGCGCCAGTCGCCCGTGTAGTCCGTCCCTGTGTTGCTGACCGAGAGGCGGATATGGTCGCTCTTTTTCTCCTCCACCTTGACCGTGACGCAGTATGCACCCGTGCCTGCCGGCGTGAACTCCGTCGCGAGGAGGATGCCGCCCGTGTCGTTGACGCTCTGGATCTCCTGCGAGAGCTTCCTGATATTCACGGTGTCACGCGTTAGCTCGGGCAGCAGAGCACGAATGGTCGTCTCGCTCGTCTCTCCCGCCCCCTGAACGATGACGGCACTCACGCGCACGTTCATGTTCTTCACGTCCATGTCCTTCGCGTTCTTCGCCGCTGCATCGCGGGCATCTCGCGCCGAGCGGTCAATCTCGCGCGCTGCACTGCTGCGGTCACTGTCCATCGGTGCCGCCGACACCTGACCAAGTGTCAGGAACGTGCCACCGGCGAGCAGTGCCGCTGCCAGAACTCTTGCCTCTTTTTTCTTCATGCCACCATCATCCTTTCGGAAGCGTACCTCTCTCTGCCGCATCCACACGCGCACAAGTTCAGCACACTTCGTTCCGCTTCGCCGCATGAATTCCTCTGTGCGGCGCGACATTTTACCGCATGCTAAATCATGGCTAATAAAGTTATCCACAGTTTAACATGTACTAAAATTATACCACGGTTCACCCCCCCGTCTAGACTTTCGTCCCGTCTTTTCTATTGTTTTAATTTATGAAAACAAACTATAGTTTAGAGATAAAATACGCAGAAAAGGGCTGCTGCACGAAGTTTTTTAGCTTCATGCAACAGCCCTCTCGTTATACTTTTTTGATTTCCCAAAGATCAGCGCATAAAGTAAGATACACCCGACTCAAAGATCATCTGGTTCATTTCACCGGGCACATTCTTGCTGATGTTTTCACCAATGCGCTCTGCGTGCGCCATGCGCCCGTAGATCCGCCCGTCCGGACTCGTGATGCCCTCAATGGCGTTGACGGATCCGTTCGGATTGTACGGGTGTTCGAGCGTCGGCATTCCCTTGTCGTTCACATACTGGGTCGCAATCTGTCCACGGATGCGGAGGTTCGCCACGGTCTTTGCATCTGCGTAGAATCGACCTTCCCCATGCGAGATGGCAATCGTGTGGGTATCCCCCACGCTGACTCCCGCGAGCCACGGTGAAAGGTTCGACGCGACACGCACGCGCACAGTCTGGGAGACATGACGTCCGATGTTGTTGTAGGTCAGTGTCGGCGAGTTCTCATCCAGATCGACGATTTTGCCGTATGGCAGCAGGCCGAGCTTCAGGAGTGCCTGGAACCCGTTGCAGATGCCGAGGATAAGCCCGTCCTGATCGCGCAGGAGACGCTGTACCGCCTCGGTGAGTGCAGGTGCGCGGAACATCGCCGCGATGAATTTCCCTGTGCCGTCCGGCTCGTCGCCGCCGCTGAAGCCGCCCGGCAGCATGAGGATCTGGGACTGCCGAAGCGCCGCCGCAAGCGCGGTCACGGTTTCCTCGACCGCCTTCGGTGTGAGGTTCCGCACGACGAAAATCTCGGGAATCGCCCCCGCACACTCCCATGCACGCGCGGAGTCGTACTCGCAGTTCGTCCCCGGGAATACGGGGATGCAGACGCGTGGCTTCGCAATCTTGACCGAGCTGCCAACGAATTTGCCCTGCGTATAGGGTGCATAGGTCGGGCGATCGATCTGACGCGTGATCTGCGGCACGGTCGTCGGGAATATTTTTTCCAATGGCTCCGTAAAGGCTTCCCTGACATCAGAGAGCACAATCGTATCCAGATCTGTGATGATGCTCGGCACGTCACGCGTCCTGCCGATCTCGACAGCACCGGTTCCCTTGAGATTCGCCGCGGTATCGAACGAGGAGGCGACCTCAAGCAGCATCGTGCCGTAGAGCGGCTTAAAGAGGTCATCCTGTGGAATGAACGAGGTGAACTTAAAGCCCAGATTGTTGCCGAGACACATCTTGGAAATCGCAGCTGCGATACCACCGCGTCCGACACTCATCGCAGAAAAGACCTTCTTATCCTGCACAAGCTGATGGATCTTTGCAAAGTTGGTATTGAGCCGTGAAAATACCGGAAGATCCTGTGCATCGTGCGGAACAGGCACCATGATGACTTTGTTGTTCGGGTACTTGAACTCGGGCGACAGTGCCTCGTTCGCACGCAGAGTCGCCACAGCGAACGCAACGAGGGTCGGCGGCACGTTCAGATTCTCAAACGTGCCCGACATGGAATCCTTGCCGCCAATCGCCGGTATGCCCATCTCGTGCTGTGCACGCAGGGCTCCGAGGAGCGCGGCAAAGGGCTTGCCCCATTTCTTCGGATCGGTGCCGAGACGCTCGAAATACTCCTGCAGGGTCAGACGCACCTTTGCCGCCTCGCCGCCCGCAGCGACGATCTTTGCCACTGCCTCAACGACTGCGTAGAGTGCTCCGTGGAACGGGCTCCACGTTGAAAGATTGGGGTCAAAGCCGAACGCCATTGCAGATGCCGTATTTGTCTCCCCATGACGTACGGGGAGCTTCGCGACCATCGCCTCCGAGGGTGTCAGCTGATACTTCCCGCCGAACGGCATGAGCACGGAGGCCGCACCAACGGTCGAGTCGAACCGCTCGCCCAGCCCTTTCTGGCTGCACACGTTGAGATCCTCGAGATTCGCAAGCCACATATCCTCAAGCACGCGTCCCGCCTTTCTGACAAGCGGGGGCAGCTGCTGGATATAGGGAGCCTTCTCATGCGGCGATTCCACAATGACACGGACGTGCTGACGGACGCCGTTCGTCGCAAGAAAACCGCGCTCAATTCGCACGATTTCCTTGTCGCGCCACTTCATGACGAGACGGGGCTCTGCGGTCACGACAGCAACTTCGGTCGCTTCAAGATTCTCCGCATCCGCATGACGCAGGAATGCAGGAACATCCTTCGGTGCGAGCACGACCGCCATGCGCTCCTGTGACTCGGAGATCGCAAGCTCCGTGCCGTCGAGCCCCTCGTACTTCTTCGGCACGGCATCGAGATTGATCGTCAGCCCGTCGGCAAGCTCACCAATCGCCACGGCAGCGCCGCCCGCACCGAAGTCGTTGCACCGCTTAATCATGCGGCTGACCTCGGGACTCCGGAAAAGCCGCTGAATCTTGCGCTCCGTCGGCGGGTTGCCTTTCTGCACCTCTGCGCCCGATGTGGTGAGAGATGCCTCCGTATGCTGCTTCGAGGAGCCCGTCGCACCGCCGATGCCATCGCGGCCTGTCCGCCCGCCAAGGAGGACAATGACATCCCCCGCAGCAGGACGCTCACGCACGACCTGTGCGGCGGGTGCAGCACCGATGACCGCACCGATCTCCATGCGTTTGGCAAGGTAGCCCTTGTGGTAGACCTCGCGCACCTGTCCCGTCGCAAGTCCAATCTGGTTGCCGTAGGAGCTGTATCCCTCCGCTGCGCCGAGCGTGATTTTCTTCTGCGGGAGCTTTCCGGGCAGCGTCTCCTCAATCGGCGTACGCGGATCGGATGCGCCCGTCACGCGCATTGCTTGATAGACGTAGGAACGCCCCGAGAGTGGATCGCGGATCGCGCCGCCGAGACAGGTCGCCGCACCGCCGAACGGCTCAATCTCCGTCGGGTGGTTGTGCGTCTCGTTCTTGAACATGAGGAGCCAGTCCTCATCTTTTCCATCCACATCGACGGTCACGCGGATGCTGCACGCATTGATTTCCTCGGACTCATCGAGATCCTTCAGCTTGCCCTCTGCGCGCAGCGTCTTCATCCCGATGACGGCGATGTCCATGAGCGTCATATCGCGTTTGTCGCCCGCATAGACCGCCCTGCGATCATCCGTATACTGCTGATAGGTCTCGATGATCGGCAGGGAGAAAAACCCGTTCTCGATATTCACGGCATCAATCGCCGTGGTAAATGTCGTATGCCGGCAGTGATCCGACCAGTAGGTATCAATGACGCGCAGCTCCGTAATCGTCGGGGCACGGTGCTCCGTGTCGCGGAAATACTGCTGCACGAACGCGAGGTCTTCCTCGCTCATCGCAAAGCCGTGCTCTCTGTGGAACTGTTCGAGCTGCCCCCGCGAGAGCTGGTTGAACTGCGCGAGAACCTCCACGTCCATCGGCAGCACAATGCGGCTCTCCAGTGTGGCAGGCGTTGCAAGCGATGCCTCACGACTTTCCACCGTATTGATGAGATATGCTTTGATCTGCTCAAACACACGATCATCAATTTTCCCAATCAGAACAATGACACGCGCCGTCCGCACATCGGGACGCTCCCCCTGTGTCACGAGCTGCACGCACTCCGCCGCTGCTGCTGCCGTCGGGTCAAACTGCCCCGGCAGGGGCTCAATCGCGAACATACGCGCATCGGAAAAGAACGGCAGTACATCCTCATAGACCGTATCAACCGGTGGATCGGCAAAAACGATGTTTCGTACCTGCGCGAACTCCTCGTCGCTCAGTCCCTCTACGTCATAGCGTGTAATGATGCGCACGGCACGCAGATCCGTCAGGCGAAATGTCTCCACCAGATCGTCACAGAGCCGCTGTGCGGGAATATCGAAGAATCCCTGACGTTTCTCTACAAAGATTCGTTTGACAGCCATAGGAAGCCTCCTTCTTGAACGCCATTTCCCCACGTTCTATTTTATCGGAAGTTAATGGAATATGCAAGGGAATCGCTGATAAAATGAAGTCCGTCAGATTTGCGCAGATTTTTTCGTTCGAACGAGGAAGCAAACCGGACGCATAGCAAGGGCTATGTGGAGGATTTGCAGGCATTGTTCGGGCAAAAAAGATGCGCTAAGATGGCGCGGCTGAATTTATCAGTGTTTCCCACAATTGATTCTGCATACAAAAACGGGTATCCGCAAAGATACCCGTCCCACTATGAAAAACTATTCAACTGCCTTCAGCACATAGATGCGCGAATCAAAGTCTGTGGTCAGTCCATTCTCTGCATTCGGCTCACCCGCCGTACCGTCCGTCGTGATGAGTCCGTAGTTCATCAGCTCATCGCCGTAGCAGCATGCACCGCTGCGGCTGTTCTCGTAGAGCGCATCCGGCAGAAGCCCCGCAAGACGTACACGCTCGAAGCGGTAGTTCACACGGTTCAGCGTGCGGTACCAGCCGACGATCGCCGTCTTTTTGTCCGCGCTCACGCTCATCCACACCGTTACATTTCCCTCAAAGGGACTTTGCAGACGGTAGAATGTGCCGAACTGGAGGATCTCACGGTACTCCTTCATAAAGACGACCTGCTCCTTGACCTCGGCGATCTCCTCCGCAGTCAGCTTGTTGAGATCGAGCTCATAGCCAAACGTCCCAAAGTACGCCGTATTCGCACGCGTATGCAGCGGAGTCATGCGGTTGACCTGATGGTTCGGGACAACGGAGACATGGCTGCCCATGCTGCTCACGGGGTAGCACATGGATGTTCCGTACTGGATCTTCTGCCGCTCAACGGCATCGGAGTTGTCGCTCGCCCACGTCTGCGGCGCATAGTAGAGCATGCCGGGATCGAAGCGGTTGCCGCCCGAGGCGCAGGACTCAAAGAGCACATGGGGGAAGTTCGATGTCAACCGCTCGTAGAGATCATAAAGTCCGAGGATGTAGCGATGGAACACCTCGCCCTGCTGGTCGGCGGGCAGCGCGTGCGACCAGCACTCCGTGATGCTGCGGTTCATATCCCATTTCACATAGGAGACCTTGCCGCTCGCGAGAATCGCCTCCATCTGCCCGTAGATATGATCGACCACATCCTTACGCGAAAAGTCGAGCACGCACTGCGAACGTCCGAGCGACTTGCGACGCCCCGGCACGGAGAGCACCCAATCGGGATGGGCACGATAGAGGTCGGAGTCCTCATTGACCATCTCGAGCTCAACCCAGATGCCGAACTTCATGCCGCGCTCCTCGATCTTCTCCGCGAGACCGTCAATGCCGTTCGGCAGGCGGTCGCGGTTGACCGTCCAGTCCCCAAGTCCCGCATAGTCGGACGTGCGTGCGCCGAACCAGCCGTCGTCGAGCACGAAGAGTTCGATGCCGCACTCCGCCGCCTTGTCCGCGATTGTGAGCAGCTTCTCCTCCGTAAAGTCGAAATACGTCGCTTCCCAGTTGTTGATGAGGATGGGACGAACCTTTTCGCGCCACTGCCCGCGCACAAGACGCTTTTGATAAAGACGATGATAGGTCTGACTCATGCCGTTCAGCCCCTCATCCGACCAGACGAGCACCGCCTCGGGTGTCTGGAACTCCGTACCAGGTTCAAGTTTCCAATCGAAATCCGTGCTGTGAATCCCCGCTTGCAAACGTGTGACACCGTGGTTGTCGACTTCTGCGAGCATCTCGAAATTGCCGCTGTAGACGAGGCTCATGGCGAGCACCTCGCCCTGCGTTTCTGTCGTTCCACGCCGCAGGAGTGCCGCAAACGAATTGTACTGCCCCGAGGAGTGCCCGCGGCGGCTGCCGATTGCCGTGATACCCGTTGCAAGCGGACGGATCTCGACGTGACGCTCACGCGTCCACGCCCCCGTCAGCTCCATCCAGTCGTATTCCGTATCGGGCAGGTCAAGCGACATGCTCATGACCTTCTGCAGGTGCAGCACTTCCTTGCCGTCGTTGCAATAGCGCACACTGCGCGCAATCGCACCGCCCTCGGCAAAAATTGTATAGAGGAGTTCCGCACGCAGCCCCGTGACCGCATCCTTCACCTCAACGATGAGGGTCTTTGCCTCATCGTCCGACTCCACGTAGGTCGCGGGCAGACCCGCGAGCTTCGGCTTGCCATCCACGATACGATGCGCTGTGTACTGCATATCAAGGATGCGGCTGCCGTTCTCCTGCAATACGTTCAGCGCGGGACGGCGAAAATCCGACGAGCCGTAGGTCGGCAGCTCCTGCCGAATCGCATCCAGAGAGTAGTCACGACAGTCCGCAAAGACGCACGCCGTCATGCCGCGATGGACGCGCTCAAAGAGATGCTCAAATCCTGCGCGGTCGCGCAGCACTTTTCCGTAGTAGAGCGATCCAAGCCCGCCGTGCGGCAGCACCATGAAGATGTAACTGATGGAATCGTTAAAGAGATGAAAGACCCTACCTTTCTCATGATAGATAATATTCATTTATATCCCCCTTCGATTGGTTGTTCGTTTTCCTCCACGCGAAAGCCCGTCGTTTCACGTTCAACCACGGTATTCGCAAGCACGACATTCTCCGTCACGTCCTCCTCGATCTGCTTCAGCATGAGGCGTGCCGCCTCCCGCCCGAGATCACCCATATTCTGGTCGATGGTTGTGAGTTGTGGTGCGGTATACTGGCTGAGTGCCGTGTTGTCGTAGCCGATCACCGAGATGTCCTGCGGCACGCGCCGCCCCATGCGCTGACAGGCGTTGACCGCCCCCATCGCCATGAGATCGTTGCAGCAGAAGATCGCCGTCGGTTCTAGGTCGAGCATCATATCCATGAGGATGAACATGGTATTTTCCACCGTCTCGATACGATTGCCCTCGCCGACGTTTACAATGTCCTCCGGATGAAACGCCCCGCGCTCCCGCATGATCTCACGGTAGACCTTCTCCTTGATGCGGTAGGAATCACTGTTCTCGCCCTGCACAAAGAGGATGCGCTCATGCCCATAGTGAAAGAGATGCTCGAGTGCCGCACGCGCCCCGCCGCGCTGATCGCTCGTCACATACGAGATGCCCGCGCGTTCGCGCTCGCTGTTGACAAAGACCAGAGGCAGACGCGCCGCCGTATTCTCGTAGAACTCCGAGACTGCCGTCTCCGTATTTGGACTGACGACGATAACGCCCGAAACATTGCGTGTGATGAAGTCCCGCACACACTCCTCCTCGCGCGCCGCATCGTTCTGCGCACACGCGAGGAGCAGAGAGTACGAGCTCTGCCGCAGATACTCCTCGATGCCGTCGAGTACCTGGGCAAAGAACATATTGTCAAAACTCGGTACGACGACGCCGATGCTCGAAGAACGCTGCGTGTTCAGCTCGCGTGCCTGCAGATTCGGCACATACTCCAGTTTCTTGATGGCGTTCTCCACCTTGAGCCGAGTCTTTTCACGCACGGGATAGTTCCCGTTCACGACGCGCGAAACCGTCGCGACAGACACGCCCGACTCCTTCGCCACATCAACGATCGTCGCTTTCATTCTCTCTTCCCCCTGTTACACGCCCGCTATGCTTTCAATCCAGCGGTCAAACGCCGCCATCCCCGCCGCGTCACGCTTGAACACACCCGCGTGCGTGAGCACCTCCAGGAACACCTTGCCGATCTCGTCGCGCAGAATCCCATCGACATTTCCCTCCGTGACCGTCGTGTGCGCTGCACGTACCGAGCGATACCAGTCCGCATGCTTATCGATGTCCGCGATGCCCGCGATGTCCGCCGCTCCCCGCAGCAGTTCCGCACGGATCTGCTCCATCTCCGATTTGAGACGCGCGGGCAGGATCGCTAGCCCCAGTACTTCGATCAGGCCGATGTTCTCCTTCTTGATGTGGTGCACCTCCGCGTGCGGGTGGAACAGCCCAAGCGGATGCTCCGCCGTCGTGCGGTTGTTGCGGAACACGAGATCGAACTCATAGTCCGCGCCGCGCCGCCGTGCAATCGGCGTGATCGTATTGTGCGGCGCATCCGTCTCCGCAAGAATGTCTGCGGAGGCATCGCTGTATGTGCGCCATGCCGCGAGAATCGCCGTCGCGAGATCGATGAGTGCCCCCTTGTCGGAGGACGTGAGCCGCAGCGTCGACATCGGCCACTTCACACGCCCCGCACGCACCTGCGGATAGTGCGCAAAGGTATATTCCTGCTCCACCGCCGCACGTTCCATCGCAAACGTATAGCGTCCGCCCTGATAGTGGTCATGCGAGAGAATCGAGCCACCCACGATTGGCAGATCGGCATTTGACCCCGCGAAATAGTGCGGGAAAAGCTCAAGAAACGCCGCCAGATTCTCGAACGTCTCACGCGAAATCGCCATCGGCACATGATCGTTGTTCAGCACGATGCAGTGCTCGTTGTAGTAGGTATAGGGGGAATACTGCAAAAACCACGGATGACCCGCAAGATCCAGAGGAATGAGACGATGCGTCTCGCGTGCGGGGTGGTTCACACGCCCCGCATAGCCCTCGTTCTCGCGGCAGAGCAGACACTTTGGATACCCCGATGCCTTCGCGAGTTTCGCCTTGGCAATATCGCGCGGATCCTTCTCCGGCTTCGAGAGGTTGATCGTCACGTCGAGATCCCCGAACTCCGTCGCCGTTTTCCACGCGATATTCTTGTCGATGCGCGCCTTGCGGATGTAGTTCGAGGCGATGCTCAGCGCATAGTAGTAGTCCGTTGCCTCACGCGGCGATTCTTCATAGTATGCGCGGAACGCACGCACAACCTCGGATGGGCGCGGCATCACACAGTCCATGATGCGCGTATCGAAGAGGTCGCGCTCGTCCGTCGTGCCTTCGATCAGCCCCTTCTCTGCAGCGTAGTCGAGCATACACTCCAGAATCGGCGTTGCCGTTTCAAGCGTTTCATCCACCTCTTCGGGCACATAGTCCTCGACGTGCAGCACATCAAGGAGGCGGTTCGCCGCATAGACCTCGTCCTCGGGCGCAATCAGTCCCTTCTGACGGGCAAAGTGCAGGAGGCGGCTGATTTCATGCTGAATGTCACACATGATACATCCTCCCGTCCTAGTCCTCATACCCGTGCGGATGGCTCTCATGCCATTTCCACGCCGTCCCGATCACCTGCTCCACATCCGTGAACTGCGGCTTCCATCCAAGCACGGTACGCGCTTTCTCGCTCGACGCAATGAGCTGTGCAGGATCACCCGCACGGCGTGCACCGATCTCCACCTTGATGGCGCGTCCCGTCGCCTTCTCTGCCGCCGCGATTATCTCCTTCACCGAGAATCCCTGCCCGTTGCCGAGGTTGAAAATGTCGCTCGTGCCGCCCTTTCTGAGGTATTCGAGCGCAAGCACATGCGCATCCGCGAGATCGACCACATGGATGTAGTCGCGCAGACACGTCCCGTCCGGTGTCGGGTAGTCGTCGCCGAACACCGTGATATGGTCGCGCCTGCCCGTCGGCACTTGCAGGATAAGCGGTATCAGATGTGTCTCCGTCTTGTGATCCTCGCCGATCGAGCCATCGGGCAGTGCGCCCGCCGCGTTGAAATAGCGCAGAGAAACATAGCGCACGCCGTTCGCGCGGCTCACCCACTTCATCATCTTCTCCATCGTGAGCTTCGTCTCGCCGTAGGTATTCGTCGGGCAGGTCTCGTCGTCCTCGTGAATCGGCACACGCTTCGGCTCGCCGTAGGTCGCCGCCGTCGAGGAGAAGACAATCTTGTCCACGCCGTGCCGCACCATCGCCTCAAGGAGCACCTGCATCCCGTAGACGTTGTTGTTGAAGTAGAGCAGCGGCTTTTCCATGCTCTCGCCGACCAGCGAATTTGCCGCGAAATGAATGACCGCCTCGATCTTATTCTCCGTGAAAATCTTGTCGAGCACCGCAGCGTCGCGAATATCGCCCTCGTAAAATTTCGCCGCAGGGTTCAGTGCGCCGCGATGCCCCGTCTGCAGATTATCGACAATGACGACCTGCTCGCCCTTTTCGACGAGCGCGTGCACGGCATGGGAGCCGATGTAGCCCGCACCGCCGCAAACCAAGATAGCCATGAGTATGCTCCTTTCACCTTACAGGCGGCGTGCGCCGTCCGCAATATTCGCCACATAGAAGCTCGGTGCATAGCCGATCTTCGCCGTATACGCCTCTGCAACATTCTTCTCGAATGAGGGAATCGCCTCGTCGCGCACAATACTGACCGTGCAGCCTGCAAAGCCGCCGCCCGTCATGCGTGAGCCGAGCACGCCCTCCTGCTGCCACGCAAGTTCCGCGAGCGTATCCAGCTCCTTGCCCGTCACCTCATAGTCGTCGCGCAGGGAAACGTGGGAGTCGTTCATCAGCGCACCGAAACGCCTCACATCGTTCTTCTCAAGCGCCTCCACCGCTTCGAGCGTGCGGCGGTTCTCGTAGACCGCATGGCGTGCGCGTCTGCGCTCGACCTCATCCTCGATTACGGCGGCATTCTCATCGAACTCCGCGTTTGTCAGCTCGCCGAGGGATTTGATCGCCTTCACCTTCTGCAGTGCCTTGAGGGCTGCCTCGCTCTGCATCCGACGCTCGTTGTACGCCGACGTGACAAGACTGTGCGCCTTGTTCGTGTTCGTGATGACAATGCTGCACCCCTTGAGGGCGAGCTTGCTGTAGCGGTACGCAAGCGTGTTGCAGTCGAGGAGAATCGCACAGTCCTTCCTGCCCATGCCAACGGCGAACTGATCCATGATGCCGCAGTTCATGCCGACAAAGATATTCTCCGCCTTCTGTGCGAGCTTCACGAGTTCCACCATGTCGATGCCAAGCCCGAGTTCGTCGTTCAGGATAACCGCCATCAGCACCTCAATGGATGCCGAGGAGGAGAGTCCCGCACCGTTCGGGAGATTGCCGTAGAACAGGATGTCAAAGCCATGCGCCGCTGCGTGTCCCGCATCCTCCATCATGCGCACAACGCCGATGGGGTAGTTTGCCCAGCCATAGGCATCCGTCTTCACCGCGCCGTGCATGGGGAACTCCACCACGCCCTGCTCCGGCAGATTCATCGAGTAGAGCCGCGACACGCCGTCCGTGCGCGGTGCAACGAGCGCGTACGTACCGAGCGAGATCGCGCACGGGAAGACATGGCCGCCGTTGTAGTCCGTATGCTCGCCGATGAGATTCACGCGCCCCGGTGAGAAATATGCGTGTGTGTCCGCCGCGCCGAACTTCTCGCGAAACACTTCGTTCATCTCGTCCAATATCGCCATCGTCTGCATCCTCCGTTCATCTTTGGGTAAGGAATCGCTGATAAAATGAAGTCCGTCAGATTGGCGTAGATTTTTTCGTCC
>NZ_DBHIVL010000067.1:0-13112 GCF_057271695.1 Centipeda sp. (in: firmicutes) | reverse complement strand
ATGAAGCTGAACGGGCAACAGGTCGTATGCGAAAACGTCCCAAGAACACGAGCGAAAGCGACGTGTGATTGGATGACGTTGACCGCTAAGTAGCGAGCACAAGACGTTTGCGAAGCAAATGTCGACAGTATCAAGTGAACAAGTATTTCGCTTTAATTTGCAAGGAAGTTTCTTCTGTGAAGTTTTGAGTGAGCAAGACTCATTCAAGTATGCGGTGATGATGCCTGAACGGTTCCACCTGTTCCCATTCCGAACACAGTAGTTAAGCGTTCAGAGGCCGAGGGTACTCCGCCAGCGATGGCGTGGGAGAGTAGGTAGTTGCCGCAAAGGGGAACTCGTGAATCGCGTGGTTCACGAGTTTCTTTATAAAATTTATATGGCGGCTTTGGTGAAGCGGTTAACACACTGGATTGTGGCTCCAGCATGCATGGGTTCGATCCCCATAAGTCGCCCCATAGGGGTATAGCTCAACTGGTAGAGCAACGGTCTCCAAAACCGTAGGTTGTGAGTTCAAGTCTTACTGCCCCTGCCACTTTGATTTTTTCCGTATCGCTTTCGATACGGTTTTTTTGTGCTCTCATCTACTTTTTCTTGTCAAAGATATGATAATAGTGTAGAATGACAAGCAGCAAAACAGCATTTTGCCATGAGTTTAAGGAGGAGATATTTCTATGAAGAGATTCGTACAGATGGCACTTGTTCTGTGCCTGACACTTTTTGCTGTGCAGGCAGGGGCATCCCCTTACTCGGATAAGGTGACACTGCCGGAGGGGGCTATCATCACGAATGTAAACCGCTTGGCGATTGGTGCTCCTCTCTATGTTCAGGTGGAGGATACGTCTCCCTCGCTTGAGATTTTGACGCAGGTGGTTTCTGATGCCGGACGCATTACGCGTGCGAATGTTGTGAGCTATGATGCGGTGGCGAATGCTCTTCAGGCGGATAAGAGCATTGATCTCAAAGTTCTCCCGCGTCGTGAGGCGGCAAAGGTCTTTAAGGAGAATGTAGGGTCTTATGCGGATGCCTATGTCATTCTGACGGTTGCAAATAACAGCCGTACGACGTTCTTCTTCGATGTCTATCGCTCCGGTTCGAACGAGCTGCTTTACACCTACGAGGTGCGTGCGAACAAGTCGGATGCAGACACGGTGGCGGTCTTCACATCCCTCTCCGAGCAGTTCTACAAGAACTGGCAGCGTTCGGTGGAAGCACAGAACAAGGGAAAATAATAGGTACTGGTCAGCTCCCATTCATTTGGGGGCTTTTCTTTTACGAAAATTATAGCAGCAGATCATAAAGTTGTTGACAAAGTCTTGTTCCTATAATAAGATAGACAAGCTATCTTTTGTACGGAAATTTAGGGGAGGCACATTTATCATATGGCGACGAATGAAAAGCTGCGCAACATTGCCATCATTGCACACGTCGATCACGGCAAGACGACCCTGGTCGATGCAATGCTGCGTCAGAGTCACGTGTTCCGCTCGAACGAGCAGGTGAATGAACGCGTGATGGACTCGGGGGATATTGAGCGCGAGCGCGGGATTACGATTCTCTCGAAGAACACGGCGATTCTTTACGGGGATATCAAGATCAACATTGTGGATACACCGGGACATGCGGATTTCGGCGGCGAGGTGGAGCGCGTTCTCAACATGGTGGACGGCGTTCTGCTGCTTGTCGATGCGTTTGAGGGGCCGATGCCGCAGACGAAGTATGTGTTGCGCAAGGCTCTTGAGCAGAAGCTCAAGCCGATTGTGGTCATCAATAAGATTGATCGCCCCGATCAGCGTGTAGATGATGTCTACGACGAGGTCCTTGAACTGTTTATGGAGCTCGATGCAGATGACGATCAGCTGGACTTCCCTGTCATCTATGCAACGGCGCGCGATGGTGTCGCGAAGTTCAAGATGGAGGACGAGAGCGACAACCTCGAGCCGCTGATGCAGACGATTGTGAAGGAGATTCCGGCACCGCAGGGCGATGCAGAAGGCCCTCTGCAGATGATGGTGACAACACTTGAGGCAGACGACTATGTGGGGCGTGTGGCGATTGGTCGTATTATCCGCGGTACGGTTCGCCCGAATCAGAATGTTGTTATCATCAGCGGCGATCATGAGACGAAGGCGAAGGTCGGCAAGGTCTATGTTTACCAGGGGCTCAAGCGTGCCGATGTGGATGCGGCAGGCATGGGGGAGATTGTCGCACTGACGGGTCTTGGCGATGTGAGCATTGGCTATACAGTAGCGGATGCGGAGAATCCCGAGGCTCTGCCGACGATCAATATTGACGAGCCGACACTCTCGATGACGTTTGGTGTCAATACGAGTCCGTTTGCCGGGCGCGAGGGGCAGTTTGTGACTTCACGCCACATTCGCGACCGCCTCTTTAAGGAGGTCGAGACAAATGTTGCAATGCGCGTCGAGGAGACGGATTCGGCGGACGTGTTCAAGGTCTCGGGACGTGGTGAACTGCACCTCTCCATTTTGATCGAGCAGATGCGCCGCGAAGGGTACGAGCTGCAGGTTGGAAAGCCCGAGGTTGTCTACAAGACGATCAACGGACAGAAATGCGAGCCGATGGAGAATCTGACGGTTGAGGTGCCGCAGGAGTATATGGGCTCGGTTATGGAGGCACTTGGCACGCGTAAGGCGGAACTGTCGAATATGACGGAGCTGTCGGGCTACATCCGCATGGAGTTCTTCATCCCCGCACGCGGACTGATCGGTTTCCGCTCGGAACTCCTGACAAACACGAAGGGCAACGGCATCATGAACCATATCTTCCACGGCTATGTGCCGTACAAAGGGGATATGAGCGGCCGTTCGCACGGGTCACTCGTGGCGTTTGAGCAGGGAGAGACGACGGGGTACGGTATTTTCTCACTGCAGGATCGTGGAACGATGTTCATCTCACCGGGGCAGCAGGTCTATGAGGGTATGATTGTCGGCGAGAATGCGCGTGACATCGACATGGATATCAATCCGTGCAAGAAGAAGAATGTCACGAATATGCGCACGTCCGCTTCGGATGAGGCGATTCGGCTCACCCCGCCGCGCATCCTGAGCCTCGAGCAGGCGCTTGAGTACATCAACGATGATGAGCTGGTTGAGGTGACGCCGGAGAACATTCGTCTGCGCAAGGCGATTCTCGATCGCACGGCACGCGGACGTGCAGCAAAGAATGCCCGCAAGTGAAATGGTATAAAAGTCCTTGTACATACGGGAAAAAACCATTTTTAGCCAATTACCTTGCATTTCTGAAAGAAATGTGATAGTATGTCTCCGTTAGTAAAATGCATAGTTGTCTCTTATTGCATTTGAATTCATATCTACGAGGAAGGAAGAGGTAAATGAGTGCGAGTTCGTTGTTTTCGCGTGTGAAGGATATGACTTCGCACGTTGTGGACACTTTTTTTCCTTCCGATTCGTACGAGGATGAGGAAGAAGTCGTACAGTCCGTCGCAAAACCTGCTGCGCAGCCGCGCCAGGCTGCGTATGACATGGAGCAGCGTCAGGTTGTCAACGGCGGCACGGTCTCCTTTTCGGGAGCGTCCTATGGTGCGTCTGCATCGACGCCACGCACCCCGTCGACAGGCGATGGGGGAGGCACCCCGCTGACCGTGCATACAACAAAGGTTGCGGAGCTCAAGGTACGCATCCACCGCCCGCGTCGCTATGATGATGTTGGGGCAGCGGTAAGGCAGCTCAAGCAGGGGATTGCCGTGACGGTCAACTTTGACTGTCTGAACGAGCCCGAGCGTCGGCGTGTCTGCGATTTCTTGAACGGCGCATGCTATGTTCTTCACGGAACGGCACGCGTGGTGTCGAGTACGATTATCCTATATGCACCGAAGGGCGTAGATGTTACGGAGACGGCTGCAAAACCGCTCTGAGTCCAATTGAACATGATCGGGATGGGGAGCTGCGTGTTCTCCATTTTTTTGTAAAAAATTCCATAGGGGCGTTGTCACGCTGTATTTCTTATGCTATAATGTTCCGCAGTGTGAAAAAAGCACGCGCTTACGATAGCTGCTCTGTGCCGCGCCAGTCGCGGTGGTGCAGCGGATGAGGGGCGCGGAAGAACAACAGGAGGTATACTCACATGGCAGTAATTTCTATGAAGCAGCTTCTGGAGGCCGGTGTTCACTTTGGACATCAGACCCGTCGTTGGAATCCGAAGATGGCTCGTTACATCTTCACGGAGCGCAACGGCATCTACATCATCGATCTGCAGAAGACGGTGCGCAAGGTGGATGAGGCGTACAACTTCCTCCGCAGTGTTGCGCAGGAAGGCAAGTCTGTGCTCTTCATCGGTACAAAGAAGCAGGCGCAGGAGGCAATTCGCGAGGAGGCCCTCCGCGCGAATATGTTCTATGTCAACGAGCGTTGGCTCGGCGGCATGATGACGAACTTCCAGACGATCCAGCGCCGGATCCACCGCCTCAAGATGCTTGAGGAGATGGAGGAGAATGGCACGTTCGAGGTGCTGACGAAGAAGGAAGTGCAGGGGCTTCGTCACGAGAAGGAGAAGCTCGAGCGCTATCTGGGCGGCATCAAGGATATGAACCGTCTGCCGGGCGCACTTTTCGTTGTTGACCCGCGCAAGGAGCGTATTGCGGTTGCCGAGGCACGCAAGCTGAACATCCCCATTGTTGCGATCGTCGATACGAACTGTGATCCGGACGAGATCGACTATGTGATCCCGGGCAACGATGACGCCATCCGTGCGGTGAAGCTCCTTACGGGCTGCATGGCGGATGCTGTGCTCGAGGGCAATCAGGGCGGCGCACCGGAGACGACTGCGGCGGAGTAAGGAAACAAACAGAGGGGTAAGGGAGTGTTATCCCTTGCCCCTTTTTTATGAGTTATCATAGGGAGGAAATACAATGGCAATCAGTGCTGCAATGGTAAAGGAACTGCGCGAGCGTACGGGCGCGGGGATGATGGACTGCAAGAAGGCTCTCGCGGAGACGGACGGCGATATGCAGAAGGCAATCGACTATCTGCGTGAGAAGGGCATTGCAAAGGCGGAGAAGAAGGCCGGCCGTATCGCTGCTGAAGGTGCTGTGACGGCGTATCTGACGGAGGATGCAAAGGTCGGGGCAATCGTCGAGATCAACTGTGAGACAGACTTTGCGGCGGGCAATGAGCAGTTCCGTGAGCTGAGTGCAAAGGTTGCAAAGCACATTGCCGAGACGAATCCCGTCGACCTCGATGCGCTGAACGCAAGCACGCTCGACGGCAAGGATGTCGCAGCACTCATCACCGAGGCAACGGCGACGATCGGCGAGAAGATTTCACTGCGCCGTTTTGCACGCTATGAGAGTGCCGGTCGTGTTGCGACGTATATCCACATGGGCGGCAAGATTGGTGTTCTCGTGGAGCTCTCGGGTGGTGAGGAGCAGCTTGGAAAGGATGTCGCGATGCAGATTGCAGCGGCGTCCCCGATTGCCATTGACCGCTCCGGTGTGACGGCCGACGACATTGAACATGAGAAGGAAGTGCTCCGCAAGCAGGCACTTGAGGAGGGCAAGCCCGAGAAGATCATTGAGAAGATGGTTGAGGGGCGTATCAACAAGTTCTACGAAGAAGTCTGCCTGCTTGAGCAGAAATTTGTGAAGGATCCCGAGCAGAAGGTTTCGGGTGTGCTCGGCGGCGTCGAGGTCAAGGCGTTCACGCGCTTCCAGCTCGGTGAGGGCATTGAGAAGAAGCAGGAAGATTTTGCTGCGGAGGTTGCTGCACAGATGCAGTAAGACCGTGAGGTGAAGGGGCTGTTATGCGGGGCATATTTTTGCTTCGCATAGAGCCCCTTTTTTGCAGACATGAAGTGTAAAATATGCTATAATGGCGCAAAGAACAGACAGGAGGAGTCATCGTGGAAGCGAAATATCGCCGTGTTGTGTTGAAGCTCAGCGGAGAGGCTCTGGCAGGAGATCAGGGCTTTGGGATCAATCCTGCCGTTGTCGAGGAGATTGCCGCACAGATCAAGAAGGTACGCGATCATGGGATTGATGTCGCCATCGTGGTTGGCGGCGGCAATATCTGGCGCGGACTTGCGGGGAGTGCGAAGGGCATGGATCGCACGACGGCAGACTACATGGGCATGATGGCAACGGTGATGAATGCGCTTGCATTGCAGGATGCGCTAGAGAAGCAGGATGTCGATACACGTGTCCAGAGTGCGATCGAGATGCGTCAGGTGGCCGAGCCGTACATTCGCCGTCGTGCGATCCGGCACATGGAGAAGGGGCGCGTTGTGATCTTCGGTGCGGGCACGGGTAATCCGTATTTCTCGACGGATACGACGGCAGCACTGCGCGCTGCTGAAATCGAGGCGGATGTCATCCTGATGGCGAAGAAGGGGACGGATGGAATCTATGATTCCGACCCGAACAAGAACCCCGATGCGAAACGCTTCGAGACGCTCGCCTACATTGACATCCTCAAGAAGGGGCTCGCGGTGATGGATGCAACGGCGACGAGTCTTTGCATGGAGAACAAGATTCCCATTGTGGTATTTAATATTGACGAGTACGCAAATATCGCGCGCGCATCGTTTGGAGAGCCGATTGGAACGACCGTAGGAGGCGAAACTGTATGATAAAGGATATTCTCACGAAGCATGAGGCAAATATGAACAAGGCGATCGAGGCACTCCGTCGGGAGTTCTCATCCCTGCGTGCGGGGCGGGCAACGCCAAATCTGCTGGACAAGGTGATGATTCCCTACTACGGAACGCCGACGTCGGTCAATCAGCTTGCAAAGGTGACGGTACCCGAGCCTCATATGATTGTCATTACGCCGTGGGAGAAGTCCATCCTGCATGAGATCGAGATTGCAATCTCGAAATCCGATCTCGGGCTTTCGCCGAATTCGGACGGTACGGTGATCCGCCTTGCAATTCCGCAGCCGACGCAGGAGCGTCGAAAGGAGCTCATCAAGACGGTCGGCAAGAAGACGGAGGAGGCGAAGGTCGCCCTGCGCAACATCCGCCGTGATGCGAACGAGGCGATCAAGAAGCTCGAAAAGGACAAGGAGATCAATGAGGACGAGTCCAAGCGCGGGCAGGACTCCGTGCAGAAGCTCGTGGATAAGTTCGTCAAGCAGATGGAAGAGATGCGTGCGGCGAAGGAAAAAGAGGTCATGGAAATCTAATGGCTGACCTGCGTTTGGCACGTCCGTGGAACACCGTCATACAGGAACTCGACGCAAAGGGAATATCCTACGAGATGTCAGAGACACGCTCTCCACGTGATTTCTTTGCGGTGGATGAGATGATGCCCTATGTTGTTCGTGTGCAGGAGCGCGGCGGGAGCTGTGTGCTTACAAGAACATTTGTACCTGAGCGAAGCGTCTCGGTTGCTGCATATGAGCAAGGGGAGTACGGATAAATCAGTACAGCAAGGGAATCGCTGAATTTATCAGTGCCTCCCAAGAACTCCGCTGAGCGGGCACAGCCCCTTCCGGCATTGCCGGAGGGGTGTTTTGGTAGAGTGCGATGAGGATGGAAGGGATCACGATGTGGAGAAAGATATTTGGCGGTGGAACGAAGGTACCTTCTGTCGCAGCGGAGACTCTTCCGTCCGACCTCGCGGTTGAGCGTGAACGTATGCCGCGCCATATTGCGATTGTCATGGACGGAAATGGCCGTTGGGCAAAGGCGCAGGGGCGTTCGCGGTCGGCGGGGCACGAGGAGGGGGCACGCACGCTCAAGCGCATTGTGCGTGCCGCCTCCGATCTGGGTGTCGAGGTGCTGACGGTTTATGCCTTTTCTACGGAGAACTGGAAACGACCGCAGCGTGAGGTCGACTTCCTCCTGCGACTCTTTGATTCTTTCTTGGAAAAGGAACTTGCGGAGATGCACGCAGAGCAGGTGCGCCTGCACTTCATTGGTCGACGCGATCGTTTTACGGAGCGTTTTCAGCAGCGTATGGCGGATGCAGAGATGCTGATGGCGCAGAATACGGGCATTCACTTCAATCTGGCGGCGAATTACGGCAGCCAGGATGAGATCCTGCGAGCCGTGCGCTCTATCGCGGATCGTGTGGCGGCGGGGGAAGTTGCGTCGGAGGAAATTGACGAGGAATTCTTTTCCAACGCGCTTGATACGGCGGGCGACCCGCCGGTTGATCTCTTCATCCGCACGAGCGGCGACCTGCGCCTGAGCAACTTTCTCCTCTGGCAGTCGGCATATGCGGAGCTCTACTTTACGGAGACACACTGGCCGGACTTTACGCCGGAGGAACTGGCGCGCGCCATTCAGGATTTTGCAGGGCGCAGCCGTCGCTTTGGCGGACTGAATCCGGAGGAATAAACAGGAGGTCGGATTTGATTACACGCATTATTTCGGGAACGATTGGCATTGCGCTTGCTGCCTATGTGATTCAGGAGGGGGAACGGGCATTTGCGATTGGAGCGGCCGTGCTTGCCGTGCTTGCGTGGTTTGAGTTCACGCGCGCCTTTTCCCATCGTGGCGGCAATCCGACGCTCTTCTCTGGCTTGCTTGGCATCGGCGGTATGCTGTATGGTGCATACCTCGGTCAGTTCGATATCATCCTGTTCGCGCTGATGGCATCTACGGTACTCGCCCTTCTCACATCTGTGATTCTGCGTGGAGACGTGTCTGTTCCGGATGTGTGTATCTCTGTGGCGGGCATTGCCTACATCGGTCTGCCGTTTGCGCATCTGATTATGCTGCGTGCACTCTCGGGCATGAGTTTTGTGACACCGATTGAGACGTTTGATCTCGGGACGGCGATGGTCTGGGTCATGTTCATTGGGACCTGGGCGAGTGACAGCTTTGCCTACTTTGCGGGGTGCGCATTCGGCTCGCACAAGCTCGCACCCGCGATCAGTCCGAACAAAACCATTGAGGGCTTTCTCGGCGGTCTTGTCGGAACGATTGCGGCGGTAGCGGGACTGGGGTATCTCCTCCATATGCCACTCACACATATGGCGGGGCTGGGTGCGGCGATCGCCGTGCTCGGAACGCTCGGGGATCTTGTGGAATCGCTGATGAAACGACACACGGGGATCAAGGACTCCGGGGCAATCATCCCCGGACACGGCGGCATCTGGGATCGCTTTGACAGCGTACTCTTCACAGCTCCGCTCGTTTACTACTATACGGTGTACTTCGTACTTCGCTGAAATGGCAATAAAGGAGTTTTGATGTTAGAAAAAATTCTGGCGACGGTATTTGTCTTTGGCCTTCTCGTATTTGTGCATGAGCTCGGACATTTTATCACGGCAAAGCTCACGGGGATGCGGGTGGATGAGTTCGCCATTGGTTTTGGGCCGCGACTTGTCAGCTTTCGCTATGGCGAAACCGTTTATTCGATCCGCATTGTGCCGCTTGGCGGCTTCAACGATATTGCGGGAATGGCTGCGGATGACAATGACGCGGGGGAGCGCGGCTACTGCCGCAAACCGATTCTCTCACGCATGATCGTGATTCTGGCAGGGTCGGCGATGAACTTCATCCTACCCGTTGTGCTGTTTTTCGGCATTTTCTTCTTTGCAGGCGTGCAGACACCAAACCCCGCGCCCGTCCTTGGCACGGTGCTTGCGGACAACCCTGCGGCGAATGCAGGACTGATGGCGAATGACCGCATTGTTGCAATTGACGGGCAGTCGATTGAAACGTGGCAGGAGATGGTGGATGCGATTCGTACGAATCACGGCACTGTCCCCATGACGATGCAGGTGGATCGTGCCGGGCAGGAACTCACGGTTAGTGTCACCCCGCATTACGATGCGGCGCATGACCGTGGCGTTATCGGTATTGTAAACGCCTATGAGAGCACCTATCCCGGATTCATCCAGTCCGTCACAATGGCGTTCGAGCGTACGGCGATGATCGTCGTGATGATGATGGACGCACTCTACCGCATCGTTCTCGAACTGTCCGGCTCGGAGCTGGCGGGCCCCATCGGCGTGGCGCAGATGGCGGGTGAGGTTGCGGAGATGGGGATTGTGCCGCTGCTGAATTTTGCGGCACTGCTCAGTCTGAACCTTGCAATCATCAACCTTTTGCCTGTGCCGGCACTTGACGGCGGACACTTCCTCACGCTCTGCGTCGAGGCCGTACGCGGCAAGCCGCTCAGCCCGAAGGTCATGCACTATGTCCAGAATGCGGGCGTGGGATTCATTGTCCTGCTCATGCTGCTCGCAATGAAGAATGACGTTGTCCGTATCTTTGCAGGAGGCTGACCTGGGTATGGCAAATTATACACGCCGCAGGACGCGGCAGATTCACATTGGCGGCATCCCCATCGGGGGCGATGCGCCCATTTCCGTGCAGTCTATGTGCAATACGAAGACGACGGACACGGAGGCAACCGTTCAGCAGATTCGCGAACTCGCAGCGGCGGGGTGTGACATTGTGCGTGTCGCCGTGCCCGACATGGCGGCTGCGAAGAACCTCGGCAGCATTGTGCGGCAGGTCAAGACGCCGCTCGTCGCCGATATCCACTTTGACTACAAACTTGCACTCGAGGCAATGGAGCAGGGGGTTGCGGCACTGCGCATCAACCCCGGCAACATCGGCGGAACGGAGCGCGTGAAGAAGGTGGTTGCAGCAGCGCGTGCGGGGGGGATTCCCATCCGCATCGGCGTCAATGCCGGTTCACTCGACCACAAGATGTTGACGAAGTACGGCGGCATCACGGCAGAGGCTCTTGTAGAGTCTGCGATGGAGCATGTGCGTGTACTTGAGGAGCTGGATTTTTACGATATGAAGATCTCGCTCAAGGCGCACGATGTGCCGCTGACGCTCGCGGCATACCGCCTCATGAGCGAGCGTGTCGACTACCCGCTGCACCTCGGCATTACGGAGGCTGGCACGGCAGGCACGGGGATCATCAAGTCCTCGGTCGGTGTCGGTGCACTGCTCGCGGAGGGCATTGGTGACACGATCCGCATCTCACTCACGGGCGATCCCGTGGTCGAGGTGCGCACGGCGAATGAAATCTTGAAGGCACTTGGGCTGAAGGAGTACGGTCCGACGCTTGTCGCATGTCCGACCTGCGGACGCACGAGCATTGATCTCGTCTCCATTGCGGAAAAGGTCGAGGAGCGTCTGCGCGGGATGGAGGACCCCATCGAGGTTGCCGTGATGGGCTGTGTTGTGAATGGCCCAGGTGAGGCACGCGGTGCGGATGTCGGCATTGCAGGCGGGAACGGCGAGGGGCTGATCTTCCGCAAGGGCGAGGTCATCCGCAAGGTGAAGGAAGAAGACCTGCTTCCCGAACTGTTTCGGGAAATTGATGCAATATTGGAGGAACGCAAATCGTCATGAGAGCTACGAATCTGTATGCACCCACACTTCGAAATACGCCCGCCGAGGCGGAGATTGCGAGTCATCAGCTCATGTACCGTGCGGGTCTGATCCGCAAGTCTGCGGGCGGTATGTATAGCTATCTGCCGCTCGCATGGCGCACGATCCGCAAGATTGAGCAGATCATCCGCGAGGAGATGGACGCGGCGGGCGGGCAGGAAATCATGATGCCGATTCTCCAGCCGTCCGAACTCTGGGAGGAAAGCGGGCGCTGGGGTGCATACGGTGCGGAGATGATCCGCGTGAAGGATCGTCATGACCGCGAGTTCTGCATGGGGCCGACCCATGAGGAGATGATTACGGCACTCGTGCGCGATGAACTGCGCTCGTACAAGCAGCTGCCCGTGCTGCTCTATCAGATTCAGGACAAGTTCCGCGATGAGCGTCGCCCGCGCTTCGGGGTCATGCGCAGCCGCGAGTTTATCATGAAAGACCTTTATTCTTTCGATAAGGATGTCGAAGGGATGAATGCGTCCTACCGCAAGATGTCCGTTGCGTACACGAATATCTTCACGCGCTGCGGGTTGGACTTCCGCGCAGTGGAGGCGGACAGCGGCGCGATTGGCGGCGGGCATTCGGAGGAGTTCACCGTGCTTGCGCCGGAGGGCGAGTCGCGTATTGCGTGCTGCGATGCGTGCAGCTATGCGGCGAGCGATGAGAAGGCGGCACTGCGTCCAATTGACGCACCCGACGAGGCGGAACTGCCGCTTGAGAAGGTGGCGACCCCACATACGAGTACGATTGCGCTGCTTGCAGAATACCTCAAGATTCCCGTGGAAAAGACGATCAAGGCGGTCGCCTATCAGACGGAGGACGATACCCTCATCCTCGCATTCCTGCGCGGCGACCACGAGGTGAACGAGATCAAGCTCGCGAACGCCGTTCCGGGCGCACGTGAGCTGCGCATGGCGGATGAGGAAGCGATCCGTGCAGTGGGCGGCTGTCCCGGCTTTATGAGCCCAATCGGCATCAAGGAGGGCACGCATATCGTTGTCGATGAGACGGCGATGCGGATGCACAATGCCGTTTCGGGGGCAAACGAGGTGGATTTCCACTATATGAATGTGAATCCGAAGCGCGACTTCGGAGCGGTGACAGTGGCGGATATTCGCCTTGTCGAAGAGGGGGATGTGTGTCCCGTCTGTGAGCAGGGATATCTCCACATCGGGCGCGGCATCGAGGCGGGGCAGATCTTTGCCCTTGGGACGAAGTACAGCGAAGCAATGGGCGCGACCTTCCTCGACGAGGCGGGCAAGGCACAGCCCATGCAGATGGGGTGCTATGGCATCGGTGTCGGGCGCACAATGGCGGCGGCGATCGAGCAGAACCATGACGAGCACGGCATCATCTGGCCGCGTGCGATTGCGCCGTATGAGGTCGTTGTCGTAGCCGTCAATGCAAAGGTGGAGGAGCAGCTCGCGTATGCCGAGGTGATCTACGAGGAGCTGCGTGCGGCAGGTATTGATGTGCTGCTGGATGATCGGCGTGAGCGCGCGGGCGTGAAGTTCAACGACTGTGATCTGATCGGCTATCCCGTACGTATCGCCGTCGGGCCAAAGACCATTGAAAACGGCAGCATCGAGGTAAAGGTGCGTCGAACGGGCGAGCTTGTGAACTTTGCGCGCGATACCTATTTGAAGGGCGTGCAGGATATGCTGGCAACGCTTTGAGCGATTTTAGGGCGGCGTTTATGCGCCGCCTTTTCCATACGCGCATATTGAGGAAGCACTGATAAATTCAGCCACGCCATCTTGACGTATCTTTTTTGCCCG
>NZ_DBHIVL010000066.1:0-13227 GCF_057271695.1 Centipeda sp. (in: firmicutes) | reverse complement strand
CATAGCAAGGGCTATGTGGAGGATTTGCCGACACAGTGCGGGCAAAAAAGATGCGTCAAGATGGCGGTGCTGAATTTATCAGTGCTTCCTCAAGATTCACGATGGCAGCTACCGTTGGTATCATGCCTCCGGCAATGTCGTACGCGACAAGAACGGGCATCCCGAGGAGATCATCGGGGTCTTTGTTGACATTGACGCGGAGAAGAAAAAGCAGGAGGAAATTGAACAGAACACGCAGCGTAAGGAAAAGTTCTATGGTGAGCTTGAGACGATGCTCAGCAGCCTGTATGGGGCCATTGATGCGATTACTACGAGCGTGAGTCAGACGACGGAGCGCACGGTCGAGATCACAAATGTGCAGGAGGAGATCACCCAGGCAGCAGAGGATACGCGCAGCCAGACGGAGAACACGCTCAAAATGTCCGAGCTTGTCATGACGATCTCGAAGCAGACGAACCTTCTCTCACTGAATGCCTCCATCGAGGCTGCACGCGCGGGCGAGGCAGGGCGCGGCTTCTCGGTGGTTGCGGAGGAGGTTGGCAAGCTCGCCGACAGCAGCCGTGATGCCGCGAGCAAGATCCTTGAGGCACTCGAATCGATGGAGAAGGCGGCAAGTCATATCACCGAGCGTATCAAGTCCATCAACGGTCTGATTGAGAATCAGGCGGCTAATATGAAGGAGATCAGTGCCTCTGTCGAGGAAGCGAAAGCGATGTCCGACAGCATTGAGGAGCTGTCCAAGAAATTGTAAAGTGAATTGCGCCCCGCGGGTCGGCGTTCATATCCGGCGCGTGGGGCGTATTTTTCGTCATTGACACAATCCAATTTCGACAAAGAGCCTGAATTTATTGACAGCACTCTGTGATTGAAATATAATATGGAGAACGGCTATTTATGCACGAATATCATGGATATGGGGAGAATGGATGGGCTTATGAACTTTGATATGAATCTCGTGGTCAACTCATTCCCGCTGCTGCTCATCGGCGCGGGGGTTACGATCCAGATCACGGTGCTGTCGACGGCGATCGGCTTTGTGATCGGTCTGATCGTGGGTGTGGCACGTATCTCGAATCTGCGCGTGCTGCGTATGCTCGCGGAGGTCTATGTGGAGTTCTTCCGTGGGACGCCGCTGCTCGTGCAGATTTTTCTCTTTTACTTCGCGCTGCCTGTCATCACGGGGCAGCGCATCGATCCGTTCATCGCGGCGATCTCTGCGTGCGGCATCAACTCCGGCGCGTATGTGGCGGAGATCTTTCGCGCGGGCATCCAGTCGGTTGACGACGGGCAGATGGAGGCGGGGCGTTCGCTCGGTATGACGTGGCTGCAGACGATGCGCTACATCATTGTGCCGCAGGCGTTCAAGCGTGTCATCCCGCCGCTCGGCAACGAGTTCATCGCCATGCTCAAGGATTCGTCCCTGGTCTCGGTCATCGGTTTCGAGGAGCTGACGCGGCGCGGACAGCTCATCATCGCAAAGACCTATGGCTCGTTTGAAATATGGATGAGCGTCGCCGTCATCTATCTCGTGATGACGTTGACCATCTCGCGCTTCGTCGCGTATCTGGAACGGAGGTATCGCGTCCATGATTGAGATTAAGGGGCTGCGTAAGGCATTTGGCGCGGACGAAGTGTTGAAGGGGATCGACCTCTCGATTGATGAGAAAGAGGTTGTCGTTATCATCGGTCCCTCGGGCTCGGGCAAGAGTACACTGCTGCGCTGCATGAACCATCTCGAAGAGCCGACGGGGGGGGAGGTCGTCGTTGACGGCATCACGCTCTCCAGTGAGGCGAATATCAATAAGGTGCGCGAAGAGGTCGGCATGGTGTTCCAGCGGTTCAACCTCTTTCCTCATATGACGGTGCTTGAGAATATCATGCTCGCACCGATGAAGGTGAAGCATGTCGCCCGCGACGAGGCGGAGAAGACGGCGCGGGAGCTGCTCGCGCGCGTGGGACTCGCGGAAAAGGCGGATGCCTACCCCGACAATCTCTCGGGCGGTCAGCAGCAGCGCGTGGCAATCGCGCGTGCGCTCGCCATGCGTCCGAAGGTCATGCTTTTCGATGAGCCGACCTCGGCGCTCGATCCCGAGATGGTCGGCGAGGTGCTCGATGTCATGCGCGCACTTGCGAACGAGGGCATGACGATGGTTATTGTCACGCATGAGATGGGCTTTGCCCGCGAGGTGGGCGACCGTCTGCTCTTCGTGGACGAGGGCCGCATCATCGAGTCGGGCGTGCCGCGCGAGGTGTTTGAGAACCCGAAGGAGGAGCGCACACGCAGCTTCCTGTCGAAGGTGCTCTGATTGATGCACTTGCGCGGGACTTTGATGCTGCTGGCTGCATCGTTTTTTTGGGGCACGACCTTTGTCGCCCAGATCCTCGGGATGGAGGGACTGGGTCCATATACCTACGCAGCCGCACGCTTTGCACTGGGCGTTCTCTTCATTGGGGCACTGTGGTTTCTCTATCGTGACAAGCGTGCAGAGCAGAGGCGTGCGGGTACGTTTCGCTCGGGCTTTCGCGCGGGGATTCCCGTGGGGCTCGCGATGTTTGTCGGCGTGACGCTCCAACAGGTCGCGCTCCTCTACACGACGGCGGGTAAGACGGCGTTCATTACCACGGTCTATATCGTCCTCGTTCCGCTTGCCGCTGTCCTGCTCGGACAGCGTGTCCGAGCAGTGCAGTGGGGCGGTGCCGTCCTTGCGTTTGCAGGGGTTTACTTCCTCTCCGCGCATGGGGAGACGACAATCAACACGGGCGATCTGCTCGTCCTCATCTGCTCCTTCTTTTGGATGGCACAGATTCTGCTCATTGACCGCTATGCGCGTGCCGTTGATGCGATTGAGCTCTGTTTTATGCAGATGATTATCTGTACCATTGGCAGTGCTGTCCTTGCTGTGATCTATGAGAGCTTCGCGTGGAGCGATATCTGGGGCGCGGCAGTTCCGATCCTCTACGCCGGTCTGTTCTCCTGCGGCGTTGCCTATACCTGTCAGATTCTCGGACAGGCGTATGTTGAGCCGACACAGGCGGCGATTCTCATGTCGACGGAGGCAATCTTTGCCGCCGTGGCGGGCTGGATTGTCCTCGGGGAGACGATGAGCGGCGTTCAGCTGCTGGGCTGTGCGCTCCTCCTCGGCGGTGCGCTTATGGCACCGGTGCGCGGGACAGGGAAATCGCAGAATAACGGATGAATTTGGTACTTCGATAGGAGTATGTATATGCCGGCAGCTGAAATTATCAAACCGAAAATCACCATCAAAGTGGTCGGCGTTGGCGGCGGCGGCAATAACATTGTGCGCTGTGTCCGTGAAAAATACGACCTCGACATCACTCTCATTGGGCTCAACTCCGATCTGCGCCAGCTGAATACCCTGCACAAACAGGGGATCACGGTGCTGCCCGTCGGGGAGAGGCTGACGAACGGGCGCGGCACGGGCGGACGGGTCGAACTCGGCGAACAGGCGGCGCGCGGGTCGGAAAAGCAGATTCGTGCACTCCTTGAGGGAACGGATCTCGTCGTTATCGTAGCCACGATGGGCGGCGGATTTGGGACCGGAGCTGCGCCTGTTGTGGCGGAGATTGCACAGGAGATGGGCATTCTTTCGATTGGTGTTGTCACCACGCCATTTCACTTTGAGATGGCACGCAAGATGCAGACGGCGCAGGCGGGCATTGCTCGCATGCAGGGATATACGGATGCGTTCATCACGGTTCGCAATGACAATTTGCTCAAGATCGCACCGGATCGCAATATGTCCTTTGTCGATGCTTTTTCTCTCGCGGATGAGGTGCTGCGGCAGACGGTCGGCTGTGTGGCGGAGTTGATCCTCACGACGGGGGTCATCAATGTTGACTTCGCCGATGTGACGACGATCTTCCGACAGGGGGGATCGAGCGATGCCCTGCTCGCGATTGGTACGGACGAGAGTCCCCAGAAGGCGGTGCGCAAGGCAATCGAGAGCCCGCTCATCGATCGCGGTATCGAGGGGGCGCGCGGCGTTGTGCTGAACATTACGGGAAGCCCTGCAATGAGTTTGCGCGATGTCGATGAGGCGGTGCACTATATTCATCGGAATGCGCACCCCGAGGTCAACGTGATTGTGGGACTCGTCGTACAGCCTGAAATGGCGGGCAGGGTACAGGCAACGCTCATTGCCACGGACTTTGATGATACCTATATCCCTGCGTCACAGGGATGAACGGATAGGGGAAAGCCCATCAAAGTGGGTCGGTATGTGAAAGGAGGAACGTAGATCGATGAAAGAAGTCCTGCATAAGATGCACCGATGGATGTACGACTATATGCGTTCCTTCCGCACGGACGATCCCGATGTCATGCGCGGGATTCGTCTCAAAGAGATTCACACGGGCTATGTCACGACGAATGCGCGTGCGCTTGCGAAGCATCTCGGATGCAGCGAGCACGACACTGCACTCGCCGAGATCATCGGTCTCTTTCACGATGTGGGACGTTTCCGACAATATGCTGTCTATCAGACGTTCAACGATGCGGCATCGGAGGATCATGCGGAGCTTGGTCTGAAGGTGCTCGCGGAGGACGTAGATTTTTTGGAGCGGCTCACGCCTGCGGATGCCGATGTTGTGCGCTTTGCCATCAAGCACCACAACAAGAAGGAAATTGCGCCGACGGACGATGAGCGAAAGCTGTTTTTCGCGAAGCTCATCCGCGACGCGGACAAGCTCGACATCTACCGCGTGCTGCTGCCGTTCCTCGCACCCGATGGGGCGGAGAAAGCACCGAACTTTGTACCGTCGGATGCGGCGCAGGAGGTCAGCCCCGAATTCGTGGCGGACTTCGCAGCGGGACGACAGGCGGACTACTATCGTCTGCGTACGCACGGTGACCGCAAGATTGTGCGGCTCATGTGGATCTATGACATCAATTTCATGTGGACGCTGCGCCGCATTGTGGAACGCGGCTATGTGGACGCCTTTATTGAGAGCCTTCCGGCGCAGGATGGCATTGCCGAGGGTGTCGCGCGTTTGCGCACCTATATCGAACGGCTCTGTGCACAGAACGATTGATTGGAATTATACGGATCGAGGGATAGGGACATGGCGGACGTAAAGACATCGAATTTTATCCGAAATATCATCGACGAGGACCTGCGTGCGGGACGGCACGCAGAGGGGATTCACACGCGCTTCCCGCCCGAGCCGAACGGCTACCTGCACGTCGGGCACGCGAAGTCCATCTGTCTCAACTTCGGCGTTGCCGAGGACTACCGTGGCCTCTGCAATCTGCGCTTTGACGACACAAATCCGACGAAGGAGGATGTCGAGTATGTGGACTCCATTCAGGAGGATATCCGCTGGCTCGGCTTCTCGTGGGACGACCGCTGTTTCTACGCATCGGATTACTTCGAGCAGATGTATGAATATGCAGTAACATTGATAAAGAAGGGGCTTGCCTATGTGGACGACCTCTCGGCGGATGAGATCCGCGCCCATCGCGGAACGCTGACTGAGGCAGGTGTGGAGAGTCCGTACCGCAACCGCTCCGTGGAGGAAAATCTCGATCTCTTCACGCGTATGCGCGCAGGTGAGTTCTCCGACGGTGCGCGTGTCCTGCGGGCAAAAATCGACATGGCATCGCCGAATCTCGTGATGCGCGACACGGTGATTTATCGTATCGCCCATGTGCCGCATCATCGGACGGGGGATGCGTGGTGCATCTACCCGATGTATGATTTTGCTCATCCGATCTCGGATGCAATCGAGGGCATTACGCACTCGCTCTGCACGCTTGAGTTCGAGGAGCACCGTCCGTTCTATGACTGGCTGCTCGAGGCACTCGGCTTTCCTGCGGGTGAGCGTCCACGTCAGATCGAGTTTGCACGCCTCAACCTCTCGGGGGCGATCACGAGCAAGCGCAAGCTGCGCCAGCTCGTCGAGGAGGGACATGTGCGCGGCTGGGACGATCCGCGTATGCCGACCATCTCGGGGATGCGCCGCCGCGGCTATCCGCCTGCGGCAGTGCGTGCGTTCTGCGAGGAGATTGGCGTTGCCAAGAGCAACAGCACGGTGGACAGCGCCATGCTCGAGCACAGCGTCCGCGACGAGCTGAACCGCAACGCGCCGCGCGTTATGGCGGTGCTGCGCCCACTGAAGCTGGTCATCACCAACTATCCCGAGGGCGGGACGGAGTATCTGCTCGCCGAAAACAGCCCGACCCACGGCGGACAGCGTTATGTGCCGTTCGCCCGTGAGCTCTATATCGACCGCGAGGACTTCATGGAGGATGCACCGAAGAAGTTCTTCCGTCTGAAGCCGGGCGGCGAGGTGCGTCTCAAACATGCCTACATCATCAAATGTGAGGAAGTTATAAAGAATGCTGCGGGAGAGATCACAGAGCTGCGCTGTACATATGACCCCGAGACGCGGAGCGGCGGTGCTGCGGCGAACCGCAAGGTGAAGGGCACGATCCAGTGGGTTGCGGCGGAGCATGCACTCACGGCGGAGGTCAGGCTCTACGAGAGTCTCCTGCGCGATATCCCCGAGGGCGAGGAGGAGCCTGCTCATTTCATCGACGCACTGAATCCCCACTCACTCGAGGTACTGACGGACGCAAAGGTGGAGCCGAGTGTTCGGCTCACGGCGGCAGGGGCGCATTATCAGTTCCTGCGCGTTGGTTACTTTGTTGTTGACCCGGATACAACGCCGGATCATATCGTGTTCAACCGCATTGTCGGGCTGAAGGACTCATGGAGCAAGGTGAAGTAGTTCTTTCCCGTCCATGTCTATGCACCGCCCGATGGGGACGGTATGAGGAGGTTTGCTGTGGCAAAAATACCGAAGAATCGATCTGACAAGGATATGATGCAGGGCTTCGAGGAGGAGGAAACCCTCGCCGAGGTTCTGCTGAAAAAGGAACGGCAGGAAGAGGAGCGCACACGCCTACAGGCGGCGCAGGAACCTCCCGCCGACCTTGCCCGCGCGGGGCTTTCCTCCGCACAGGCGGATGAACTCGGCCGTGCGCTGATGGAGCTGAAGCTGTCCCTGGCACAGGAAGGCGTGCAGCATTATCGGCTCAAGATTCAGCGCAAGGGTCGACAGGTAATCATCACGGCGACGTGATGGATTTCTCGTAACGAGAAGAAGGATGTGTAATGATGGAAAATGCAACGATTGTGGCGATTGTCATATTCGTCATCGCGTACGCGCTCATCATCTCCGAAAAGGTGCACCGCACGATTGTCGGACTGTTTGGCGCAATGCTCATGATACTCTTTGGGATTATCAGCCAGGAGACAGCAGTTCACCACATTGACTTCAACACGCTGGGACTGCTCATGGGCATGATGATTATTGTGAACATCACGAGTGAGACGGGACTCTTCAACTTCCTTGCGATTTGGGCGGCACAGAAGGTCAAGGCGCAGCCGATCGCCCTCCTCGTTGTGCTTTCGACCATCACGATGGCCTGCTCGGCTCTGCTCGACAACGTCACAACGGTTCTGCTGACCGTGCCCATCACCTTCAGCATTACATCACAGCTCAAAGTCGACGTCATGCCCTACCTCATTTCGCAGATCCTGTCCTCCAATATCGGTGGAACGGCAACGCTCATTGGAGATCCGCCGAACATCATGATCGGCAGTGCGGTTGGACTCGACTTCATGGCGTTCGTGGAAAACTTGACGCTTGTCTCTATAATTATCTTTATCTTAGTACAATTCATTCTTATCGCGCTTTACCGAAAGAGTCTGCACACACAGTCGGAGCTTCAGGACAAGATCATGCGTCTTCCTGCAGGGGCGCAGATTACGGATCACAGCCTCCTGCGCAAATGTCTTGCCGTTATCTTCCTGACGATCACACTCTTCGTCCTGCATGGCAGTCTCGGGCTTGAGTCTGCAACGGTCGCGCTCTCGGGCGCAGGGCTGCTGCTCCTCCTCACGGCGATGCGTGATGAGAACACGATTGTCAAGGTGCTCTCCAAGATCGAGTGGCCGGCGATCTTCTTCTTTGGCGGACTCTTCATCCTCGTCGGCGCACTTGTTGAGACGGGTGTTATCCGTATGCTCGCGGCCGAGGCGATCAAGGCGACGGGCGGAGATGTCGAGGCGACGGCGATCCTCATCCTGTGGATGAGCGCATTCGCATCGGCATTCATTGACAACATTCCGTTTGTTGCGACGCTCATTCCGCTGATTCAGGATATGGGGCAGATGGGGCTCACGAACCTAGATCCGCTCTGGTGGTCGCTCGCACTTGGTGCGTGCCTTGGCGGCAACGGAACGCTCATCGGTGCGAGTGCAAACGTCGTTGTCGCATCTATGTCGGCACAGCGCGGACGACCGATTTCCTTTCTCGGTTTTATGAAAGTCGCGTTCCCCGTCATGATCTTCACCATTATCATCTCGAACATCTATGTCTATCTTCGCTATCTCTGAGTATGTTTGATCCTGAAATCCCCAACCGTTCTGACAGTTGGGGATTTCATTTTGTATTTGTACGTGTTATTCTGTGAGAAAGGGGGAGTGACAATGATTCTGCATACGGGGATGCGCACGGACATTCCCGCATTCTATGCGCCGTGGTTCGTGAACCGTCTGCGTGCGGGCGAGGTCTGTGTACGCAATCCCTACGACGAGCGGCAGGTCACGCGCTACCTCCTCGACCCGTCTGTTGTCGATCTCATCGCATTCTGCACGAAGAACCCTGCGGCCATGCTCCCGCACATGGAGGTTCTCGCACCGTTCGGACAGTTCTGGTACGTCACCATCACGCCATACGGCAGGGACATCGAAGCGTATGTGCCTGCGTGGCAGGAGGTCGCGCATACCTTTCGCCGGCTCTCGGAGATTGTTGGCGTGCACGCAATTGGCTGGCGGTACGATCCCATCATCCTCGACGAACGTCATACGATCGACTGGCATCGACGGAAGTTTTCCATGATGGCAGAGATGCTTGCAGGGGCGACCTCGATGGTCGTCATCAGCTTCCTCATGCGCTATGCCAAGACGCGGCGGAACTTCCCCGAGGGGCGTGAGGTAACACACGCGAAGCGCATGGAGCTCGGCGCGTATATTGTGGAGACGGCAAAAGCGTACGGGATGACCGTCTACCCGTGCGGCGGGGATGAACTCGCTGCATACGGTGCTGACACAGGCGGCTGTATGACGCCGCGCATCTACGAGCGGGCACTTGGCCGGCGCATCCGCTTTCCGAAGTATCAGCGTCAGCGGAAGGAGTGTGACTGCTACCTCGGCGCGGACATCGGCGCGTATGACAGCTGTCCGCACCTCTGCCGCTACTGCTACGCCAATACGCATTTTACGCGCGTACAGAGGAACCGCCGCCGCCACGATCCTGCATCCCCTTTTCTCATTGGGCACGCAGAGACGAGCGACCGTGTGCACGATGCGGTGCAGGTGAGCTGGCTCGACGTTCAGGAGAGTCTGTTTTGACCAATATCGTGGAGCATAGAAAAAATGCTTGCACTTTATGAAAAACCTCTGTATAATACAGAGCGTTGAAATCCGTTCCTCAAGACCTGATAGTCGTTCAATGAACGAGTGAAGCCTTGTTTATGTAATCAAGCTTTGCCGTACCATAATCTCAGTGAACGCTTTCCCAGTTCGGCGAATGGAGAGACTCTATAATTATTCAAGGGAGATTGTGGAAGAATGGCATTTGAAGACAAGACACTCGTATGCAAGGAATGCGGCGGCAATTTCGTGTTCACGGCCGGTGAGCAGGAGTTTTACGCAGAGAAGGGCTTTGAGAACGAGCCGGCACGCTGCCGTGACTGCCGTGACAAGCGTCGTCGCGGTCGTGACGAGCAGAGCAGCGGCGAGCGTCAGATGTTCCATGTGGTCTGCGCCGAGTGCGGCAAGGACACGGAAGTCCCGTTCGAGCCGAAGACGGATCGCCCGGTTTACTGCCGCGACTGCTTCAACTCGAAGCGCGCAGCACGTTTCTAAGGATTTTTGAGGGACGCTCAGGGTTCCTTCATGGGAGGGATTGCTGCCTTGTGTGCGGCGTCCCTCTTTTGATTTTATCTCATTTGAGGAGGCTTTCCTATGAAACTGAAGAAATTGGCACTTGTTCTGACCGGTGCTCTCGTGAGTCTCGCGCTTGTCGGCTGCGGCGGCGGTGGAGATCAGGCAAAGCAGGAGAGCAAGGTGCTGCGCGTTGGTGCTGCGGTTGACTTTGCTCCGTTCGAGTTCCAGGATGAGGGGCAGAAGGAATATCAGGGCTTCGACATGGATCTCATCCGTGCGGTCGCAAAGGAGATGGGCAGCGAGGCAGAGATCCAGAACATCGGCTTTGATGGTCTGATCCCTGCGCTTCAGGCGAAGAACATTGATGTCATCATCAGCGGCATGACGATCAATGATGAGCGCAAGCAGAAGGTGAACTTCTCCGATCCGTACTACCAGTCGGGTCTTACGATGATTGTCCGCAGCGATGAGGAAGCGATTAAGTCGTTCAAGGATCTGAAGGGGCATAAGGTCGCCGTTCAGATCGGTACGACGAGTGCGAACATGGTCAAGGAGATGGAGGGCGTTACGGTCACTGAGCTGAACACGCCCGCAGACTGCTTCATGGAGCTCAAGGCGCGCGGCGTGGATGCTGTCGTCAATGACCGCCCTGTCAACGACTACTACATCAAGCAGACACAGGCGGTCGGTGTGAAGTCCCTCGAGGACAAGCTCTCTGCCGAGGACTACGGCATTGCGATGGCGAAGGACAACGCTGACCTCCAGAAGAAGGTCAACGAGGCTCTCAAGAAGCTGCATGAGAACGGCGAATACGACAAGATCTATCAGAAGTGGTTCGGTGCGAGCAAGTAAGAAATCGCTGAATGACAAAAAGCCCCGCAGATGGAGAAAATCCGTCTGCGGGGCTTTTCTATGCCTACCGTGATAGGATGCGCGCCATATCATTAGGCAGGGGAGATGCTATAGAGAGCCGTTCACCTGTGCGCGGATGCGTGAGGGTGAGTTGAGCTGAATGGAGTGCGTGGCGTGGGATGAGATCCTTGCTGCCGCCGTATAGGTCGTCACCGAGCAGGGGATGGCCGAGGTGGGCGAGATGCACGCGAATCTGCTGGGTGCGTCCCGTCTCGAGCTGCAGACGCAGGAGTGTATGTCTGCCATTCGTCCACGTCGTCCGATAATGCGTACGCGCCGGTTTTCCATTAGGAGAGACGCAGCGCAGGATGATGCTCGGCAGCGCACGTGCAATTGGTGCGTCTACTGTGCCCTCCGTTGGTGTGAGCACTCCGTCAATCAGTGCAAGGTAGGCGCGTGTCAGAGTGTTTTGCTTTGCTATTTGATACTGCACTTCGGGATGTTTCGCGATGAGCAGGAGTCCCGTTGTATTGCGGTCGAGGCGGTGGCACGGGTGAAAGTCAAGTCGTGTGCCGTGCTCTTCGTAAAAACCGAGCACGGCATTTGCGACCGTTCCGTGCACTTCCTTTGTGGTCGGATGCACAAGCTGACCTGCGGGTTTGTCGATGATGAGGAGGTCATTGTCCTCGTAGACGATTGCGAGCGGAAGCCGCTCGGGGGTGACGGAGCTGACGATCGGCAGCTCATAGGATACCATGTCACCCGTGTGCAGCATGGTACGCGCGGCGATGGCGGGCACGCCGTTCACGGCGAATGTCCCGCTGTGTTTGATGCGTTTCCACAGTCCCGACGAAATTCCGCACACGCGCATGAGATACGCCTTGGCAGGGCATTCCTCCTCCGTCGGCAGCGTGACGATGTGTTCCGTCATTCGCTTCGCGTTTGCTCCGAACGACGCAGGGCGAGGATGATGCGGAAGGAGATGGAGAGGATGATTGCGACGACGGTTGCGAGTGCCATGCCGCGCAGCGTGACCGTTCCAATCGTAAGGCTTGCGGTGGATACACCGAGCCCCATAACGATGGAGGTGAGGAGGAGGTTCATCGGATTGTTGTAGTCTACCTTCGCCTCCACGAGGATGCGGATGCCCGAGGCAGCGATGACACCAAAGAGCAGCATGGAGACGCCGCCCATGACGGGGGTTGGAATGCTCTGGATGAGTGCGGCGAGCTTGCCGAGGCAGGAGAGCAGGATTGCAAAGATGGCGGCACCGCCGATGACCCATGTGGAGTAGACCTTTGTGATGGCGAGGACACCGATGTTCTCACCGTAGGTTGTATTCGGCGTTGAGCCAAAGAAGCCGGAGAAGATTGTCGAAACGCCGTTGCCGAGGAGGGAGCGGTCGAGCCCCGGATCCTTAGCGAGGTTGCGCCCGACGATGTTGCCTGTGACAATGAGATGTCCGATGTGCTCCACGATGACGACGATGGAGGCGGGCAGGATGATGAGAATGGCACGCAGGTCGAACTCCGGCGTATAGATGGTCGGAATCGCAAACCACGGTGCACTCTCAACGTGCGAGAGATCGACAATGCCGACGGTGAACGCGATGACATAGCCAGCGACTATGCCGATGAGAATCGGGATGATGGAGAGGAATCCACGGAATGCCATTGAGGCAAAGATGGTGATGGCAAGGGTTGCGATTGAAACGAAGATGACAGTGGTATCCGTGTTTTCGCCCGTCAGCCCCGCCATGTTTGCCGCCGTTGGCATCAGCTCCAGACCGATGACAGCGACAATCGCACCCATCGAGGCAGGCGGGAAGATCACGTCAATCCAACTCGTCCCGATGGTGTGCACGATGAAACTGACGATACAGAAGACAATACCGACGACGATGAAGCCGCCAAGTGCCGCCTCATAGCTGTATTGGGAGAGCACGAGGAAGACAGGGGAGAGGAAGGCAAAACTCGAGCCAAGGTATGCAGGGATTTTCCCTTTGCAGAGGATGAGGTAGAACAGTGTGCCGATGCCGTTGAAGAGCAGCACGGTCGCAGGATTGACGTGAAAGAGAATCGGCACGAGTACGGTCGAGCCGAACATGGCGAAGAGGTGCTGCAGGGACAGCGGGATGGTGGTCAGGAGCGGCGGGCGCTCCGTGGTATCAATGGTTCTTTGCGACATGGGAATCACTCCGTTTCAGATGAAAATAGAAATATAGGAAGCTCGGCGGCAGGTTTCTGCTCGGCGATGAGGAAGCTCCTTGTCTATGACAGACGTTCCTATGATACCATAGACAGCGGCAGGGGACAATCATTATCCGTGCATTCTTGTGGATTTAAGGAAGCACTGATAAATTCAGCGCCGCCATCTTGACGCATCTTTTTTGCCCGCA
>NZ_DBHIVL010000065.1:0-13328 GCF_057271695.1 Centipeda sp. (in: firmicutes) | reverse complement strand
GTTTTTTGCACAAAATTGAGGCTGCTGCACGTTGGTTTCGTGCAACAGCCCCTTTCCATCTCAAAACAATACTCACTCCACAAGCTGCAGCAGTCCCGGCTGCTCGATGTTCCACTTGCCTTTGTTCAAGGAAAAGAGTGCGGGCATATCGACAGTGAGTTTGTCGTAACTCTTGCCCTCCTCGTAGCGTGCAGCGAAGGTCTCCTTCATACCCGCTTCCTCGTGCAGTTTCTGATCGTACGGGAACATCGGGCTCGGGATGACGGCGAAGTCGTTCGGCTGTCCCGGGATGTCGTACGCCCAGAACGTCGCCTCATTGACATCCTCCACCGCCTCGAACTTCGGCATCGCCTTGCCGTTCTCGACAGCGGCATGGTCGGAGCATATAAGGAGGTGCAGGGAATACTTGTCGATGAGCGGTTGGCAGAGTTCTGCGCCGCGCTCGGGCGAGAAGGTCTCGCGCATGGCGTGGTAGTCGTCGAGGAGATCCTGCCAAATCGGCTTGCTCTCGAGTAGTGCGTCGAGGTTGATCTCCTCCTCCGGTTCCGGCTCCGGCTCCGGCGCGGGCTCCGGTTCCGGCTCGGGTGCAGGTGCGGCGACAGGGCGCGATTTTAGCGCCTCGAGATCCGCAGCGAACTGTTTCGCCTGTTCCTCGACCTGCGAAATACGGTTTTCGAGCAAACCGACCTGTTCCTTGAGCTTTGCAACCTCCTCAGCGGTCTGACTGTCCTTCGTGACAGATGCCTGAATCTCCGTCGAAAGGCGTTCCGCCTCCGTACGCAGCCACGAGACATGCCCCTCGATGACGTCGACCGTACCGCCCGTCTGCCGCCACGCATAGTGGGTCGCAACAGCAGCAATCGCAACAGCGGCGACAACGAGAACAAACGAGAGTATTGTCATCACATCCGCCATGACGGGGTGAATGAATCCAACCGCCTGCACAGCGGCAGCGGAAGCTGCTGCCTCAGTCTCCATAGATATCAGCCCTTTCCCTCTATCTCAATCCAACGCTCAAAGCCAAATTACGGCAAACACATATCTGCATATTTTCTCTCTATCCCCCCAAAATTCCTGCTAACAAATGTTTCGGTATATAGAAAAAGAGCCGCCCCGCGCGAAGCGACTCTTTTCTATCAAATGAATACGCAGTGCGTATCAGCACGCACCGACGAGTGCTGCGCCGAGATTCTTGCTGCCCTCGATCCCCTCATCATCCGGCTCGTTCTCGACGATGAACGTGTCGACGAGATTTGCACCCGCTTCCTTCGTGCGCTCGGACCAAGTCTCCATCCACGCACCTGCGCCCCAGCCCCACGATCCGAAGAGCACGACGGGCTTGCCGGAGAGCTTGCCGCTCTCGACCGCCTCTGCGAAGAACGGCTCGTACGAGCCCTCCTCGAGCTCCTCTGCACCCATCGAGGGGCATCCGAGCGCGAGACCGTCATAGCTGTCGATCTGATCCACGGAGAAGCTGTCTACCTCGAAGAGCTCAACGTCTGCGCCTGCCCCCTGTGCACCCTCAACGAGAGCCTCTGCCATCTTCTGCGTGTTGCCCGTGCCGGACCAGTACACAACTGCTACCTTTGCCATGTGAAATCCTCCTCATAGAAACCCGAGAGATCTTCTCTCCCTATACTGCCTGCACCAACTCGGCAAGAGGCCGTCCCGCCTCAAGCCGCGTACAGAACTCCTGAGTACAGGCCGAGTACTGCTCAAAGAGTGCGCGTGCCTCGGCCTCATTCGTGTAGACCTTCCAGTATCCGCTGCACACGAAGTCCTGCCCGCGCCGTTCGATGAACGCACGTACATCCTCCGGCGGGTAGCCGAGGAAGAGCCCGACCTCCGGCGGGAGCGTCTTGCGCACACGCATGCGGAGACGCAGGAACTCGAGCCGTTCCTCCATGCTGTCCGTAATGCGATAGCCCGCCCCACACAGGATATCCTGTGCAGCGGGCACGGTGAGTGCGCGCGCGACAAACTCCGCACGATAAAAGAGGATGAGGACATACTCCTCGCCCTCGGCAACGCGGAACGTCGAGATTCCCTTACAGGAAAAACAGGGCTCATAGGACGCAAGCAGTGCGTCAAAATCCTGAAAGCGGCTCTTTTGAAAAGACAGCAGACTTCCTGCCATCAGACCCGCAAGCAGGGGTGCAGCGTGATAGCCGAGCAAATGCTCAAAATCTGGACAACGCATCATCATATCCCCCTCTGGATCGGAGCACAGAAAACGCCCCGAAGAATCAATTGGTATCCCATTATACCGTAAACGATTCTCATTGGCAATACGTTTTCTCACAGCGGAGGTTCGTTTGATATGGTCTTTCCATATTATAGCCGAGATTGCCCTCAGTGACAACCGAATCTTTTTTATTTATTGAGGAATCGCTGATAAATTCAGCACCGCCGTCTTAGCACATCTTTTTCGCCCTGTCTGTGCCCTAGAATCCTCCACATAGCTTTGGCTATGCGTCCGGTTTGTCTCCTTGACAGGACAAAAAATCTGTACCAATCCGACGGACTTCATTTTATCAGCGATTCCTTGATAGCCAGAATTTAGAGCTGTGTTGGGGAAAACATTGACAAAACACCGCGCGTGTGCTACGTTTAATCGGAATCTCAGCCAAAGGAAGGCTACATAAAATGATACATCTGAAAAATATTGTAAAGACATACGAGGGTGACATCCACGCGCTGCGCGGCATCGATCTCCGCGTCGAGCGCGGCACGATCTACGGCATTATCGGGCTCTCGGGCGCGGGCAAGTCCACACTCATCCGCTGCATCAATATGCTTGAGCGTCCGACGAGCGGCGAAGTGCTCATAGACGGACGCGACCTGATGAAAATGAGCGAGAGCGAGCTGCGCGAGGAACGCCGCCACATCGGCATGATCTTCCAGCACTTCAACCTGCTGTCCTCCGCGACTGTCTACGACAACGTCGCGTTTCCGCTGAAACTTGCAGGGAAGGCTGCGGACGAGATCAAGCCAAAGGTCACGGAGCTGCTTGCGCTTGTCGGGCTCGCGGACAAGGCGGATGCCTATCCGAGCCAGCTCTCGGGCGGGCAGAAGCAGCGTGTCGGCATCGCGCGTGCACTCGCGAGCGATCCGAAAGTACTGCTGTGCGACGAGGCGACCTCTGCACTCGACCCACAGACGACGAAGTCCATCCTCGCACTCATCCGTGACATCAACCGACGCATGGGGCTGACGGTCGTTGTCATCACACATGAAATGCAGGTCATCAAGGATATCTGTGACCGTGTCGCCGTCATTGACGGCGGCATCATCGCTGAGGAAGGCGATGTAGTGGACGTGTTCACCGCGCCGCGCGAGCCAATCACGAAGGAGTTCATCAGCGTCCTGCTCTCGAACGAGCTGCCGACCGCATTTCGCGGCAACCCTATCACAAATGAGCCGAGCAGGGACAGCTATATGCTGTTGCGCCTGACCTTCCTCGGCGAGCGCGCGGACGATCCCGTGCTTGCGGATATGATCCGCCGCTTCCCCGACATTGAGGTGACGATGCTATTCGGCACGCTCGATCAGATGAAGGATCTCCCGTTCGGCCGCATGATTATCGGCATACGCGGCGAGCGCAGAGAGATTGAGGCGGCCATCACCTATCTCTCCGCACAGCATTTGAAACAGGAGGTGATCGGCTATGTCCGCCGAAATGATGCCCCTCTTAACTAAGGCACTGGGCGAAACCATCTACATGGTCATCGTCAGCATGGCGATCTCAACCGCCATCGGTGTTCCGCTCGGCGTGCTCCTGCACGTCACGAGCAAGGGCGAAATTCTCGACGCACCGATGGTGAACCGCACCGTTGGTGCCGTCGTCAACGCCGTGCGTTCCATCCCGTTTATCATCCTGATGGTGGCGATCATCCCGCTCACGCGTCTCATTGTCGGCTCTGCCATCGGTACGACGGCGGCGATGGTGCCGCTCGTCATCGCCTCCGTCCCCTTCATTGGGCGGCAGGTGGAGACATCGCTGCGCGAGGTGCCGCACGGTCTCATTGAGGCGGCGCTCTCGATGGGTGCGACACCGATGCAGATCATCACACGCGTTCTGCTCCCCGAGTCCATGCCCGGCATCGTGAGCCAGCTCACAACCGTCATCATCGCCCTCGTCGGCGAGTCAGCAATGGCAGGAGCCATCGGCGGCGGCGGTCTCGGCGATCTTGCCATCCGCTACGGCTACCAGAGGTTCCGCCCCGACATCATGATCGCGACCGTCGTCATCCTCATCGTTCTCGTCCAGCTCGTGCAGTTTGCGGGCAACAGCCTTGCCGCACGACTAAATAAAAGATGATTTTTAAGGAGGTTTTTATGAAGAAATTACTCACACTCGTACTCGCACTCACAACGCTCGCCCTCGTCGGCTGCGGCGGCGGTGCGGACAATGCCGGCGCAAAGTCGGAGAAGGTCGTCAAGGTCGGCGCATCTCCCGTGCCGCACGCCGAAATCCTCGAGATTGTAAAGCCCGAGCTTGCAAAGGAAGGCATCAAACTCGAGATTGTCGAGTTCAACGACTACGTCCAGCCGAATCTCGCGACGAATGACAAGGAAATCGACGCGAACTTCTTCCAGCACGAGCCGTATCTCAAGAACTTTGTCACCGAGCATCCCGAGCTGAAGCTCGCCAACGTCCTCGGTGTTCACGTCGAGCCGATGGGCATCTACTCGCACAAGATCAAAAACATCAATGAGGTCAAGGATGGCGCGCAGGTCTCCATCCCGAGCGATCCGACGAACGGCGGACGTGCCCTGCTCCTCCTCGAGCACGCAGGACTGCTGAAACTGAAGGACGGCGTTGGGGCTGCCGCAACCGTGCAGGATGTCGTCGACGATCCGAAGAAGCTTCAGTTCAAGGAGATCGAAGCACCGCAGCTGCCCCGCACGCTCGACGACGTGGACATCTCCGTCATCAACACGAACTGGGCAATGCAGGCGGATCTCGTCCCGACACGCGATGCACTCTTCATGGAGGACAAGACCTCCCCATACGTCAACATCCTCGTCGTCCGTCAGGGCGATGAGAACCGCCCCGAGATTCAGGCTCTCATGAAGGCACTCCACTCCGAGGCGGTCAAGAACTTCATCAACGAGAAATACAAGGGTGCAATCATCCCCGCATTCTGAGGAATTGCATGTTGCAGAGGCTGTTGCACGAAGCTAGAAAACTTCGTGCAGCAGTCTCTGTCTTTATGTGACCCGTATCACTGCAAGCGCTCTTCTACAGCCTCACACTTCCTCGCTCTGGTTGCAATCATTGATCAAAAAAGGGGGCAAAACCATCATAATTTTTTCTCAAAGATATAGACATTCACTCTCAGGATGATATAATTGATACACGTTCTTTTCGCATTGTATTCAGAATGTTTGTCGAATCATATTTATCATCAAAGGAGTATTTTATGCCACGAAAGAAGGGACGACATTTCCATCGCCTGCTCACCTGCGCCATTATGACATGGCTCGCCATGCCCGTCTATACCGTGTGGGCGAATGATGGTACACAGGGGGGGGGCAGTGTATCTACTGCTGATATTCACGTCGATGCCGATGCCGCAAAGGAAGAGGCGAAATATGAGTCGCAGTCAACGACGATCATCACGGCGGAGGACATCGCACGCAAACAGGCAAAGTCCGTCGAGGACGTGATCTTCAACGAGGTCGGCGTGACGCGTACAATCGACGCGATGGGCAACGTCGGCGTATCGATCCGCGGCGGTGACCCGCGCCATACGCTGCTGCTCGTAGACGGGCAGCGTGTCTTGGGCGGTGAGGCGAAGTACAACGGCAACGCCGATGAGCTGCTGCGCATCGGCGCGGAGAACATCGAGCGCATCGAGATCATCCGCGGTGCGGCGAGCGCAAAGTATGGCGCGGATGCCATTGGCGGCGTGATCCATGTCATCACAAAGCAAGGCGTAAAGAATCCGTCCGTCTCCCTCAACATCGAGGGACGCTTCCACGACTCGCGCACGGGGAGCGGCACGGAGACAAACACCCTGCCGACGAATTTCTACCTGCGTGCGGACTCCGGCGACATCGGCAAGCTGAACCTCAGCGGGTGGACATCAAAACGCGAGGTCATGCCCGTCTACTCCGACGGCAAGCAGTTCATCGCAGGCGAGAACTGGTACGAGGATTTCAAGCCGTCGCTGCGCTTCTACGGCTCGATCAAGAACGACGGTGTGAGCGGCTCCTACAGCTTTGACGATGCGAACAAGCTCTCCTTCCGCTTCACGACAGAGCGCGAGAACATGCAGCGGCGCAACAAGGGCGAGCTCTACCCGCTCCCCTCGTTCTTCGAGCCGATGCAGATCTACCAGCGTGACCGCAAGCGCGACACATACAGTCTCAGCTACGAGGGACGCATCGGCAAGAATACGGACTATACGCTGAACTACGGCTACGGCAAGCTGCGCGAGGACGACTCGACCATCCTCACCTACTACAGCAGCGGGCGTGACAAATACTCGGGCAAGAACAGTCTCGCAGGTGTGGACTACCTCGACCACACGCAGACGAACGTCGACCTGCACTTCAACACCGCCGTAAACGATGCGCACTATCTCAGCTACGGCTTCGGCTGGCAAAAGGAGTACGCCGAGGGCTCACGTCTGCGCAATGCGCCAAAGAGCTACACGCGCCGTATCAATCCGTGGGACTATGACAAGTCGCTCGCAGTTGACGATAATACGGCGGGCGTGGACGATAAGCCTGACTCCTACGTTCACAACTATAAATTTATTCGGAACGAGAACGGCTTCGTCTGGGATAAAAACGGCGAATACTACGGCTCAGAAGCGCCTCCGATGACGTATGAAGAGGTGATGCGCGTCCTCCCCGAAATTTTCGGCGGTGGAATCGTCGATCCCGCACTGAAGGCGAAATACGACGCATTTAATTCCCAGCTCAAGGCGCAGAACGATTTTGACAACGATCCGCGCTTCGCGAATACCAACGACACGTATAAATATGCCCCCGTCCTTGGCTACTACGGCGCATTGGCGCAGTTCGGACCGGCATATAAGCAGGACAAGAACATCACATTCAACGGAACGTACTATGGACAGGGGTTTGCCGCACGGCAAAACCAACTGCTGCTCGGCGAAGCAGATCTCACAAAGACCTACGCCTATGTACAGGACAGCTGGCAGGTCACACCGAAGACCATCCTCACACCCATCCTGCGCATCGACCACAGTAATCGCTTTGGCTCGCACGCAACGTTTAACCTCGGCATGACACACATGCTTGCGAAACACCGCCGACTCAAGGCGAACATCGGCACGGGCTACGGCGAGCCGGGGCTCGGCGAGCTGTTCTACAACTGGGAGATGTACGGCGGCACGGGAGCAGATCATCTCGGCTGGTACTGGATCGGCAATCCGAACCTGAAACCCGAGAAGTCGCTGAACATCGACCTCGCATTCGAGGGCGAGAACGAACACACCTACGGCAAGGTCGGTGTGTTCCACAACGAGATCTCGGACTATATGACCTCCTACTTCACGGGACAGCTTGTGGACTTCAACTTCCACGGCAAGAGTTTCCGCAACGTCCCCGACCGCATCTACAGCTTCCGCAACATCGGCAAGGCAAAGCTCACGGGGATCGAGGCAGAAGTCCAGCACAAGTTCAGCAAGAACTGGAGCGCAAAGCTCGGCTATACCTACCTGCACGCAATCAACGCGAGTGATGATGATCTGCCGCACCGCCTGCTCGATCGACCGACGCATAAATTCGATGTCGGCGTCAACTACAAGGACGATGCACACGGCTGGCGTGCGGCGCTCTGGGGCAGCTTCTTCAGCCGGATGCTCGACAGCAACTCCGTCAAGACAGATAATCTGTTTGAAAAGGATGGCGCGGGCAACTACATCCGCAAGCGCGGTGAATACCGTGAAAAGAGCTTCGGCATTTGGAATCTCCTCGTCGAGAAGGACATCCGCAAGGACTTCACCGTCTACGCAGGTGTGGACAACCTCTTCAACCATCAGGACGACGATCGCGCCTATCATGACCGCACGTTCCGCTTCGGCGTGAATATGAAGTTCGACGACTTCGGCTCGTTCCTCGGCACGGGAATTCATCGCAATGCAGACGGCATACTCGTCGATCGGGACGGTGTGCCGCTGAAAAACTTCTACGGAGACGACTTCTTCCTGCACCGCCCCGAGACAGCGACGGACGGCAGGACAAAGGGCAGCCTCGACTTCTTCGGCGACTATCGGATGCGCACGAGCACCCATCGTGGCTACGATCGCGCGGAGATGCGCGAGACGAAGGAGACACAGGCGGACGAAGCGGCGGCACGCAACTACGCTGACCGCCCGGGACACGGCTTCGGGCAGCGTCTGCGCATCGGCGCGAACTACCGCATTGACGACAAGCTCGGGGTCAAGGCTGTGCTCGCAACGGGCAAGGCAAACGATGCGGCGGATCCCGTAGACGAAAATAAGGGGCTCGGCGGTGTTCACATCGAACGCGCCGAGGTCACGGGCAGCCCGGGACGCTGGGACTGGACGCTCGGGCGCATCCATGAGCCGATGGGCGTGACGGGCTACTTCTTCGGCAAGGAGTACGACGGCGCACGCGTCCTCTATACAAAGGATCGTACGCAGGTCGCCGCCGGTTTCGGCGACTTTTCACGCACGACAGGTGTCTATACGAGTGCCTACAGTCACAAGGAGGCAGCGATCATCCGCCGCGCCCCGACACTGAACGAGCTGTTCGGCTACTATACACAGGAGGTACGCGACGCAGAGAATCACACACAGCACGTCAGCAGTTCCCCCTATCCCATGGAATACGACCCAAATGCGCCGGCGAACTTCCGCGAGAAGTATAACAATGCGGGCAAGATTCAGGACGCAAACGGCAACTGGGTGCGCGATCCCGCACTCTCCGATACGCAGATTGCCGAGAAGAAACTGGAAGTCATGCGCGAATTTGTCAGCATCCTCAAATCCGTGGATGCGGAACTCCTGCGCCGCTCGAATGAAACACCCGGCGGCGGCGGATATGAGAGCAAATGGGAGAAGATCCTCAACGGGGATGGAAATCCGGGTACGGCAACCTCCAGGTTTTATAGTAATTTTTACAGTGCTCGTGTCGTTGTGCGGCGCAGCGACGGCGTCGTCCGCGACCTCTATCGCGACAACAACTACGATGCACTCAAATATCTAGACCTCTCTCAGGAATCAGGCGTCGCTTCGCCTGTGGACAACCCGAAATACGGCGGCGTTGAGGGTATGCTCCGCGAGCAGAATATCCGCACGATGATGGACGACATCCTAAAGGAAGTTGAGGACGCGGGCAGTACCTATGAGACGCAGGACGGACAGACGCTGACACGGGCTGAAGCAATCGACCGTATGTTCAACGACTTCGTCGGTGAAACTGCGGGATATTTTGACCAGAATATCCCCGGCAATTACGGTGGTTCGATTGGGAGATACAACGGCGTATCAAAATTTTTCTCGGCAATGATGGGCAACGAGCGCTTCAATCCGCTCAACAATGCCCCCATCCCCCTCCCCGGTGCCCCCATCGCCTTCCGCCAGCCCGGATTTCTGCTGAAACACGACGTGATTCCGAAGATGGAGCGTGCGGGCTTCCTCAAGGTACGCCATCAGTTCGGCAGCCGTCTCGGTGCGGAGCTGTGGACGCTGCACTCCTTCGGACACGGCATGGATGTAAAGGGCGAGAAGCTGCCGATTGCGAACGTCATTGGCATCGGTGCACGCGCAGTCCTCGGACCACGCACGATGTTCTCCTTCGACTACGGCATCAACCGCGCTGCGACGGGACGTTACTTCCACGGCGGCAGGGACATCTACGGACGCTATACGGACGGCGGCTCTGTGCCGTACTTCTGGGTCATGCGTCTGGACTTCGGCATTCCCGACATGGATATTCCCGGCAGCTGGGGTGTCTACCTCGACTACAAGAACTTTGAGCACGGTGCATTCCTCGGCGGCACGGGCGCAGATCTGCCCGACCGCTACCTCGACGGCATCCGCTCCTTTTCCACCGGCATTGCCTTCGTCCCCGCGCGCGACCTCATGCTTGAGGCGATGTATACCTTCGGTGCCCGCAGCACGCAGATGCGCGACACGCTCTATACGCCCGAGCACTTCCGCCTCGGCGACTACACACGCATCCAGCTCACCTATCGGTTCTAAACAGATTCCACACGTACAAAAATCCTGCTCCCGAACATCGGGAACAGGATTTTTCGTTTTCCTTTTACGTCCAGAGCACCTGCGGTTCTATGATAATTGTTACGGGAGAATGCGGACTGCGATGTTCCAAAGCACCCCCTAATGGAGCAAGCGAGAAAAGTGCGCGGTACACCCCGGTGGATTTCGTCATTCAACCGAAGGGCGTTTAGAAATTCGCTGGTATTTAGTATTTAAGCGTACAAGCGCACGAACGCTTGCGAACGCGGCGTTTGCGTGGAGTATCGCAATCCATAACACTTGACATAGACCCCCGAAGTGGCGCTCGTGACTTATACGCCTCTCTATGATAAAATATCTCTTATGAATAAGATTCTCAACAAACTCCACGCACTCAAACGCCGCGAGCGCATCTACGGCATACGCAACCCGCTTACCTATGACTTTCTGCATCACAATCTGCACCATCTGCACGTTCTGCTCTTCCACAGCGCGGATCAGCAGGACTTCACGCGCGGCGCGATTGTGCGCCAGCTGCTTATCTTCATGCTGCCGATTCTCCTCTCGCAGCTGCTCCAACAGTTCTACACCATCGCAGACACCGCCCTCGTCGGACAGGCACTCGGCCCAGAGGCTCTGGCAGCGGTCGGCACGGCGAGCCTCATCCTCTCCGTCATTGTCAATTTCTTCATTGGATTCTCGGCGGGGCTCAGTGTTCTTGTCTCGCATCTCTACGGGGAAAAACAGTACACACGTCTGAGTGCGCTCGTACAGAGCATCTTCGTCACCGTCCTTGCATTTGCCGTACTCTTTACAGCGGCGGGCATCCTGCTGACCGAGCACCTGCTCGCGGCACTCTCCACGCCCGCAGAGCTCATCCCGCAGGCAAGCCTCTATCTGCGCATCGCACTCGGCGGTATGCTCGCACAGCTCCTCTACAACACGGCGAGTGCCATTCTGCGCGCCCTCGGCAATACGACGAGTGCGCTGCACTACCTCGCTGCCGCTGTCGTGCTCAACATCGTGCTCGACGTACTCCTCCTCATCGTCATTCCCTGCGGCATCGCAGGAGCCGCAGCCGCGACCGTCATCGCACAGTATGCGTCAGCACTGCTTGCCCTGCGAAAATTCCGCCATCTCCACGGGGCATGGCAGCTGCGTCTGCATCGCCCCTTCTTTCAGCCCGCCCACCTCCTTCCCATTCTCGGCACGAGTATTCCGGCGGGACTGCAAGCGGTCTTTATGAGCATCTCGTCCCTCGTCATCCAGACCTACATCAACTCGTTTGGCTATGCAGCGATGGCGGGTATGACCGTCTACGCGCGCATCGAGGGCTTCCTCTACTACCCCCTCTTTGCGTTCGGCATTGCACTCACGAGCTTCATCGGGCAGAACGTCGGTGCACATGACCTCATACGCGTGCATGCAGGGCTGCGTGCGAGCCTTCGGATTGCGGCATTTGGTGCAATGGGCATGGCGCTCGCTGCGGGTCTTGCCGCGCCGACGCTTGTCACCCTCTTTACCGACGATCCCGCAGTCATTGAAAATGCGCTCGACGCTGTTTACTATACGTTCCCGTTTTACTTCCTCTACGGCATCAATCAGATCTACATCGGCGCGCTTCGCGGTCTCGGCGACACGCTCTATCCCATGATGACCGCGCTCGCCGCGTACTGCGTGTTCCGCGTCGCATGGTGCTATGCGTGGGACATCGTCGGCATCCACTCCATGCATGTCGTCTACAATGCGTACAATGTCAGCTTCCTCGTCATGGGAGTGCTCCTCTATTGGGGATGCAGACGTGCACTGCGGCGCACAGATCAGGTGCCCACGGCATAAAGAAGGTCTTACCACACGCACGGTCGCGTATGGTAAGACCTTCTTTGATAGGATTGTCACGGTGTCGCGGGGGTCTCCGCATTCACCGCGCTGCGGCGGATCATGTCGCCGACGCGCAGGTCGTAGGTCAGAGCCTTCTTGTGCAGGGTCTCGGCACGCGCGAAGTCCTCAGGCAGTCCCGTGTCCAGTCCCTTGACAAAGCTCTCGTACGATGCAATGGATGCCTCCGTCGCTGCCTTGCGCTGGGCGGCAAGATATGAGGCACCGTCCGGAACCTCCACAGCATCCAATTCACGCTGGTATTTTTTCAGTACCGGAATCATGTCCTCCTGCAGGAGGCGGATGAGCGCCTTACGATGCTCCGTCGTATATGTACTCCAGGCCGTCTCCGTGAGCCTGCGGAACTCGTTCTGCGCAGAGCGAAAAACACTGTTATAGCGGTCAACAATCGGACGCGTCGCCTCGATGTAGTGCACGAGATCACGCTCCGTCGCCCGCTGAACCACTTCGAGATAGGCGCGGTAGTTCTCCACACGCACAATCTGCCAACCGGACGCTCGCTGCTCCATACGCAGCTGCAGGGGGAACTCCAGCCCTGTCCCACCATCGCGCACGGTCACGGTCGCCACCGCTGCACGCCCGTCGCGCACAATCTCTCCAACCGCGACCAACTCCGTGTCGCGCAAATGACTGCACTCCATCAGATACTCGTAGTCAATCCCGAGCTGCCGCCCCTTGAGCTCGTCCGTCCCCTCCGGCTCCGGCCAAGTACCCGTGCGAACAGCATCTGTGATCGTCCGTGCAATCCCGGCCGCAACACTGTCCTTGATCTTTTCGTAGAATTTCCCCGAGGCATTGCGCTCCGCCTCCTTGAGGCTCGTATCACGCGCAAAGAGGACATAGGTGAGGTCGTCGTAGCCGGCATCGGCGACTGCAGCGACATCCACCCGCCGCAGGAAAAGCTCCGCATCGTGTGATGCAATCGCCTCCGCCGCCTGTTCCAAGGCATATGCAGGACGTTGGATATAGTAAGCGAGATACCACGCGAGCAACAGTATCGTCAACACGATCAGTGCCGCCGCCAGTATAAATTTGCGCCGGTGCGCCTTGCGCCGCCGTGCCAGACGCACACGCCACGCAAACTCATCCATCGGCATCGCCGCACCCCCTTCATGAAAATCACTGTCATTATAGCATTGAAGGGCGTTTCGTTCAATCACCATACGCTCCAGGGAATCGCTGATAAAATGAAGTCCGTCAGATTGGCGTAGATTTTTTCGTCCG
>NZ_DBHIVL010000064.1:0-13622 GCF_057271695.1 Centipeda sp. (in: firmicutes) | reverse complement strand
ATGCCGAAGTACCACGGATTCCCCTTCTTCGTGGAGTGCATCTCAGGGTCACGGGTCTTCGTGGCGTTCTTGGTCGAGCTTGGTGCATGGATGATGGTGGCGTCAACGATTGTACCGCCGTGCATGATGAGTCCTGCGGCGTCCAGCCGCTCTTTCACGTCATCGAACATCTTGCGGGTGATGTCATGCTTTTCCAGCAGGTGTCGAAAGTGCAGGAGTGTCGTAGCATCCGGTGTCCGTTCGATGGAGAAGTCGATCTTCAGGAAGTGCTTCATGGCATAGCTGTCATAGATTGCATCCTCGATTCCCTCAATTGTAATATTTTGGAGCTCAATCGTGCAACAAAAGAATTTTTCAGTGTTTCCTCTATATGCTCAATAACGAAGCACGGCAAAGCCGACGAACAAAGACAGCCTGAAATTTTTCTATAATATTTCTCCACAACATTTGACAAAGAGCCAATTTTTGATTCTTCAAATTCCGAGTGTTCCTCTCGGAATTGTGGCTTTGGTCACATTCTATAGAGGATATTCTGTGTATAATATGCATAGAAATTCTCACAACACACAAGGAGGAAACATCATGGCAATCCTGAACAATATCCAGCATCAACAGGCACTCCTGCTCAAGGATCAGGTCGCATACGCAGAAGGACAGGTCGTCAGCAAGACGCTCGTCCAGAACAAGGGGCTCGGTGTCACACTCTTCGCCTTCGCGAAGGGTGAGGGCATCAGCACGCACGCCTCCACGGGCGACGCGCTTGTCACGGCACTTGACGGCGAGGGCATCATCACGATTGACGATGAAACCTACACGCTCAAGGCGGGTGAGAGCATCGTCATGCCCGCAACCCATCCGCACTCCGTCTACGCAGCAAAGGAAACACCGTTCAAGATGCTGCTTGTCGTCGCATTCCCTGCGGCGTAATATATATATCAACACATTTCTCCCTGAATGCAAAACACCCGCAGCATTTTTGCTGCGGGTGTTTTGCGTCCCTATTCATCCTCCTGCTGCAACCTCCCTCCTGTCTCTTGCAAAAATGTACGCGGCGAACATTTCATATATTTTTTGAACACTGTACAGAAATTCTTGTAGTCACCGAATCCGTTTTCCTCCGCAACTTCGTAGACGCGGTACTTACCCGAGCGAAGCTGCGTCACGGCACTCTGTAAACGCGTGCGCGTCAAGAACTCAAGAAAGGTATGCCCCGTCGCCTCCTTGAATTTGCGACTGAGATAGCTCGCGCTCACACCTGCCGTTTCCGCAAGGCCTTCGATGCTGAGTCTCTCACGATAGTCCGTCCGAATGCGCTCCATTGCATGCCGCACATAGGGGTTGAGCGCCCCGTCCGAGAAGTACCGCTGCCAGTCCACGCCTTCCACTGCCTGCGGCATCACCTCCTGCGCCGGCCCGTCCACCGCAATCCGCCGCATGAGAGCGGCAAGCTCCGCCTCATCGACGGGCTTCAATAGATAGTCTGCTGCCTGAAGGGCAATCGCCTTTTTTGCGTAATCAAACTCGGCGTAGCTTGTGAGAAAAACAAGCTGCGGCAGGATGCCCTCCGCGCGTGCACGTTCCGCCATTGCAATGCCGTCCATACGCGGCATACGAATGTCGGTGAGCACAACGTCGGGATGCTCCGTGCGCAGGAGTTCGAGCCCCGCCAGACCGTCGGACGCATCGCCCACAACGCGGCATCCCATCCCTGCCCAGTCAATCACGGAGATCAGTCCCCGACGGATGATCTCCTCGTCCTCAACGATCAGAATACGCAGCATTGCCCTCCTCCTTTCCGATGTTCACGGGCAGCACCATCGTGACACGCGTACCGCCCTCCGCTCGCCGCTCGATCTGCATCCCGTATGCCATGCCATAGAGCAGTTGAATGCGTCGATGGATATTGTAGAGTCCGGTGTGCACGGAGCGGTTCTCTCCGCGCCGCATCATCTGCCGCAGCGATGCCAGCGTTTCCTCCGCCATCCCAACGCCCGTATCCTCGATGACGATTTGCATCTTCCCGTTTGCAATCGTGATCCGCGTGGTGATATGAATTGCGCCCTCCGCATCCGCCCCGTAGTGAATGGCATTCTCCACGACGGGCTGCAGGAGCAGCTTCGGCACGAGGCACTTCCCCGCAGCCTCCGCGATCTCCTGCCGGTATGTGAGACGTGCGCCGAACCGCTGGCGTTGGATCTCGATGTAGCTGCCGAGATGGCGGATATCCTCGGCAAGCAGGACGCGCTGCACACGGTTGTCGATGCTGTAGCGCAGGAGTGCCGAGAGCGCGGTGATCATGCGCGTTGCAGCGTCGGGGTCGAGCTTCGTCATAAATTTAATATTTTCAAGCGTGTTAAAGAGGAAATGCGGATTAAACTGTGATTCGAGCTGACGCAGCTCGGAAATAACGCTTGCACGTGCCTTCTCTTCATTTTCCTGCATGAGGCGGACGAGGCTCTGCACCATGCGGTTGTACTCGCCCGCAATCTCCTCGAACTCGTTGCCCGTGCAAATGGCGAGTTCCCGATCCAAATTCCCATGCCGAACGGCGCGGAACGCATCGACAATCTCATCCATTGCACGCATTTTCTCCGCCGTCTCCCGCCGCACGCGGAAGAAGATGAACGGCACCATCAAGAGGAACACGGCGAGAAGGATCACCGCGCCCGTCGCAAATTGGGCGATGCGGCTGCCGACGGGCAGAGCGGCATAGATCGTAAAACGCCCGTCGAGCACCTGCTCCTGTGCCACGTAGAATTGCTGTCCCCCCACCTCACAGAGCCCGTGTGCGTTTGCAAGTTCGGGGGCAATTTTGTAAAAAACAGGATCGCGGAAGATGGTCATCGTGGAAAAGGGTGCACGCCCCTCGCGATTGGCAATGACAAAGTGCATCTTTTCGCCCGTTTGCAGCCGCTTCTCGAGTTCGCGCATGGATACGACAAAGACAGCATACCCCTCCACAGTCTCCACATCCGCCGCAGATTGTACCGCGACGGGACGGATCGCCTGACCGACAACATAATCCCATTCGCGATCACTGTGCGGGATGAATTCCTCCACGCAGCCCGTCTGTCCATCCATGCGCGAGAGCACGCCCCAATTCGCCGTCGGCGGTGCAAGATAGGACGGAAAGTCACTCCGCGTTTGGAAAAGGACAGCTCTGTCTACATTCAGCAGGAAAAACCGTGGCAGCCTGCCATGCAGATTCAGTTCCGCGTATATTCGCTCAAAATACAGACGGCGTTCCTCAGCGGCCCCAGCGAGCAGTTCCGTCCCGTTCATCGCAATTGCCGCTGCACGATCTTCGTAGTCGTGCGTCATCTCGGTGAAGATCTCACCTGCGACGTGTACCTCGTCCGCTGTGCGCGCCGCAACGTTCCGCTCCCAGTAGACTGCCGCGAGCAGGATGCAGATGAGCGCAACGAGAAAGCCGGGAACAAGCGCATATTTAAGAAGCACACTGCGCACCTCATCCTGAAAACGTCGCATATCCATCCTCCTTTCCGCGCTTGTAACTAAGGAAGCACTGATAAATTCAGCACCGCCGTCTTAGCACATCTTTTTCGCCCTGTCTGTGTCGACAAATCCTCCACATAGCTTTGGCTATGCGTCCGGTTTGTCTCCTTGACAGGACAAAAAATCTGTACCAATCCGACAGACTTCATTTTATCAGCGATTCCCTAAGGCAACTTTGATAAAATGAATTTCCACCTTAAAATGATTATAACAAAAAATTACTCAAACACAAAATGCCGGAAGGGTTACGCCCTCCCGGCATTTTGCATCCTGCGTCAGAGATTACTGCACGCTCGTAAAGATATCCTTGAACTTATCGAGCCATGCCTTCTTGTTCTTCTCAACGACCTGCTCCTCATCGTTGATGATCTTGATCTGCTCCTTCGGCAGGAGACCGACGGGCGGGTCGACATCGTCACGCACGGAGCGGCGGTGGAGCTGCGCCGTAATGATGCTCTGTGCTTCCTTGCTCGTGATGAAGTCGATGAACTTCTTCGCGTTCTCCATGTGCTTTGCATTCTTGATGATGTAGATGCCGTCCGGCTTGGAGATAACGCCTTCCTTCATGTAGACGAGCTTGACCGGCGCACCGTCCGCAACGTACTTCGCGCCCCCCTCTTCAAACGTGAGTCCCACGGCATACTCGCCGTCCGCAACGCCCTTGTAGACCGCAGAGGAGCCGGAGAGCAGCTTGCCGTCGAGGTTGCGCGAAAGTTTTTCCACATAGTCCCAGCCCTTATCGGGGTCGCCGCTGCCCATCGCGTAGAGCATGTTGATGAGGTGCTCATAGGAGGAGGAGGACTTGGACGGATCAGCAAATGCGATCTTGCCCTTGAGCGCGGGGTTCAGCAGATCCTCGTACCCCTCGACCTTCACATCGCCGATGAGGTTCGTATTGACCATGATGACGCTCGGGATATCCGTGAAACGCGTCATCGGGCCCTCAGTGTTCTTGAACGCTGCCTGAATGTGATCCTCGTTCTTTGAGGTGTAGTTCTCGAAGAGATCTGCCTTTGGCTTCATCGTGTTGAGCGAGCCGCCCCAGAAGATGTCGCCGAGCGGGTTCGCCTTCTCGGACTCGACGCGCTTGAGGAGCTCACCCGTGCCCGCCGCAATGACCTCGACCTTCACGCCGCTCTGCTTTTCAAACTCCTCGACAAGGGGATTGATGAACGTCAGCGGATGCGGGCAGTAGATGACGAGGGAGTTGTCATCTGCCGACGCCGCCTTCTTCTCTCCGCCGCCGCCTCCGCAGCCGGTGAGCGCGCCGCCCAGCATCAGGGATGCTGCCAGAACGGCAAACATTTTCTTGAACTTCATGAAAAGACCTCCTTTGATGTAAAGGAAACACTGATAAATTCAGCACCATCATCTTGACGCATCTTTTTTGCCCGCACTGTGCCCTCGATCCTCCACATAGCTTTGGCTATGCGTCCGGTTTGCCTCCTTGTTCGGACGAAAAAATCTACGCCAATCTGACGGACTTCATTTTATCAGCGATTCCTAAAAGACCTCTATGAAAAAGGCTTTCGCCTGAAACCCCACGAATCAAAGGGTTACATCCTTGCTGCCCGACACCTTGAAGAACGTCACCATCGCGACAATCGTCGTGAGCGTGAGGATGGTCGAGAGTGCCGCTGCCGTGCCATAGCTCGCACGGATGACCTCCGTGTAGATGGCGACGGACATCGTCTTAGTCGCGCCCGTGAAGAGGATGACCGAGGAACTGAGTTCGTTGATCGCCGTGATCCACGAGAGAATCGCCCCGCTCATGACACCTGGCAGCATCATGACAGCCGTCACCTTAAAGAAGGTTTTGAGCGGCGAAGCCCCGAGGCTGATGGACGCCTCCTCGATGCTCGGGCTGATCTGGTAGAGAATTGCCGAGCTCGAGCGCAGCGTGTAGGGCAGACGCCGAATGACAAGCGAGATGATGATGATGAGTGCCGTGCCCGAGAGGAGGATTGGCTCCTCGTTAAACGCGAGCAGCAGCGTAATACCCAGAACAGAGCCGGGAATGATGTACGGGAACATCGTGAGTGTGTCGATGATGTCCGTAAGCATACTCTTGCGCCGCGTCGTCAGATACGCGACCGTCATGCCAAGGAAGACAATGATGAGGATCGCCGCCGTACTGTATAGATAGGTGTTCGAAATCGCCGTGCCAAGGCTGCTGAAGATCGTCGTATAGCTGTCGAGCGAGTAGCCGCCTGTAAAGACTGCCCCCCGCGTCTCAAGGAAGGAGGTGTAGACGACGACAAGCTGCGGGATCATCGAAACAGCGACGAGCAGATAGATGAGAACGTGCATCAGGACATTGCCCGCGCCCTTCATCTCCTTGACTTCAAGAGGACGCAGCGAACTCATCGTAAAGGACTTGCGGCTCACAACATATTTTTGGAGCAGGAAGATCGTCGAGGTGATGACAACCATGATCGCCGCCATTGCCGCCGCAAAATTCGCCTGATCGCCGACCTCGTTGATGAACTCCGAGTAGATCATGACCGGCATGACGTTGAACCCCTCGCCGATCAGCATCGGTGTACCGAAATCCGCCATTGCATTCATAAAGACCATGAGCGCACCCGCGAGGATCGTCGGCGTGATGAGCGGTACGATGACCGTCACCACCTTGCGAACACCGCTGCATCCGAGACTCTCCGCTGCCTCGATCAGTGCCGCATCGATGTTCTTCATCGCGCCCGCCGCATAGAGATAGATGAACGGATAGAGTTTGAGCGTCAGGACGAGCAGAATGCCCGAGAATCCATAGATCGACGGGAACTCGTACTGAAACGTCTCCTGCAGCCACTGCGTCAGAATGCCGCTGCGTCCGCCGATCAGAATCCACGAGTATGCGCCGATGAAGGGCGGCGAGAGAAGCGAGATGATGATGCAGATCTCGAGTGCGCTCTTGAAACGCACGCGGTAGATCGTCATAAAGTACGCGAGTGCCGTTCCGATGATGATCGCGAGGATGGTCACACACGCCGTCACGCTGAAGCTGTTGATCATTGACTGGTAGTAGTATTTCCGCTCGAAGAAATGCTTGAAATGCTCGAGCGTGAACTCCCCCGTCATGGCATCCTGAAACGCCGAAGAGAACAGGGAGAAGAGCGGGTAGATCAGGAAGAGTCCGAAGACGGCGATGGACAGAACCGTGATGCCGGTCCAGAAGTCCCAGCGCAAATTCAGCTTACTCATAGCGCACCACATCCTTCAGGATATTGCGCGAACCATCTGCAGTGAATACATTGACCTTGAGCGCATTTGGACGAAGGTGCACCGTATCCCCAACCTCGAGCTGCTGCGTCGCATGCCCAAGATCCTGTGAGAACTCAAGCGATGCCTGATCCGGCAGGATCATTTCGCCGTCGAAGTCCAGACTGTAGTTGATGTATTTGCCGAGGAATACCTTCGTTTTCACCTTGCACGGGAGGCCGTCGTCTTGGATCGAGAGTTCCTCGGGGCGCACTGAGATCACAACCTCCATGCCGTCCTCCGCCTCCGCACCGAGATTCTCCATCGGCATCTCATAACCGTTGCGGAAGATGACGCACATCCGATCGCCCGACTTTTGCACGCGCCCGTAGAACAGGTTGGAGTGTCCGATAAAGGTCGAGACGAAGATGTTCCACGGACGCTCATAGATTGTCTGCGGCTGCGCCGTCTGCTGGATCTCGCCCTTGTTCATGACAGCGATGCGGTCGGAGATGGAGAGTGCCTCCTCCTGATCGTGCGTGACGTAGACCGTTGTAATGCCGACCTTTTTCTGTACCTCACGGATCGCGGAGCGCATCTCAATGCGCAGCTTCGCGTCAAGGTTCGAGAGCGGCTCGTCCATGAGCAGCACGCTCGGATGGATGACAATGGCACGCGCAAGTGCCACACGCTGCTGCTGTCCACCTGAGAGACGTTCGGGGAGGCGATCCTGATAGTCCGCAATCTGTACGACATCGAGGATGCGGTCGACCTTTTCCTTCATCTCCGCTTTCGGCACATCGCGCAGCTTCAGACCGTACTCCACATTCTGTCGTACCGTCAGATGCGGGAAGATCGCGTAGCTCTGGAAAACCATGCCGATGTTTCGCTTGTGCGCGGGGATGTCGTTGATCCGCTGTTCATTGAAGAGAATATCCCCGCCCTCAATACTGTTGAACCCTGCGATCATCCGCAGGAGCGTCGTCTTTCCACAGCCGGATGGTCCGAGCAGGGTGAAGAACTCGCCGTTGCGAATGTGCTCTGTGATCCCCGGAATGATCGTGAGATCGCCATATTTCTTCACAGCATTCTCAATGTTAATCGCTACACTCATCGAATCCCCTCCAAATTGTTTTTAGCAGCATCGAATCCTTTCGCTCTTTATTCGTCTGATTATTTATAGTATACAAAAAGGAGCAGCAAAATAATATCCACAAATCTGCAAAAATATCCGAAAAACTGAACTTCCTTATAAACCAAAAATCCCCCATCAATAGGAAGCAATCCTATGATGAGAGATTTTGGATATGGATGTAACTTGGGATGTGCAGCGATGTGCTCCAACATATTTGATTCTATCATCAAAGGATCGCTTCCGCCGCCGCCATCACGCCAAGTGCCGCGTGCTCGAACGTCAGCCCCCCCTGCATATAGATACAGTATGGCGCACGCATGGGACCGTCCGCACTCAGCTCGATCGACGCGCCCTGCACGAACGTCCCTGCCGCCATGATAATCTGGTCGGCATAGCCCGGCATATCCCACGGCTCGGGCGTCGCGAATGCGTCCACGGGCGACATCCCTTGAATCGCACGCGCGAACGCCTTCATCCGTTCCGCATCCCCGAGCACAACCGCCTGTATGATGTCGCTGCGTGCCTCCGTAAATCGTGGGAACGTACGGCAGCCCAGTCCCTCAAAGATCCCTGCGGCAAAGACCGCTCCCTTGAGTGCCTGTGCAACGACGTGCGGCGCGAGAAAGAATCCCTGAAAGAGCAGACGATTCGAGATGAGGCTTGCTCCGAGCTCATCCCCCATCCCCGGCGCAGTCAGACGATAGGATGCCATCTCCACGAGTTCGCTGCGCCCCGCGATATAGCCGCCCGTCGGTGCGATGCCGCCGCCGGGGTTCTTGATGAGGGAGCCCGCCATAATATCGACCGTAGGGATTTCCGTCGGCTCGACCGTATCGACGAACTCCCCATAGCAGTTGTCCACGAAGACAATACAGTTGGGATTCGCCGCCTTAATGCGTGCACTGACCGCGCGGATGTCGTCGATACTGAGTGGCTCGCGCTCACTGTAGCCACGCGAACGCTGTACCAGTGCAACCTTCGTCCGCGCCGTCACAATGCGCTCAATGCCGTCCATGTCCACGCGACCGTCCCGCAGCGGCAGCTCGTCATAGAGCACACCGAACTCCTTGAGCGAGCCGATGCTCTCATGCACCCAGCCGATGACAGTCTGCATCGTATCATAGGGAGCCCCTGTGATAGAGACGAGCTGATCGCCGGGACGCAGGATGCCGAACAGCACCGTTGCAAGCGCGTGCGTCCCCGAGACGAACTGCGTTCGCACGAGCGCACGCTCCGCACCAAAGACACGTGCATAGAGCTCGTCCAGCTTCTCGCGCCCGAGATCGCTGTACGCATAGCCCGCACTCACGCCAAAATGCGCATCCGAGACGCGGCATTCCCGCATGGCATCCAATACTTTCCGTGTATTGAACTCCGCGACCTCGTCCATACGTGCAAACGGCCCACGTGCCCGTTCGATGACCTGTGTGCGCAGTGCGCCTAACTCGTCCCTGTGCAAAACGTCCTCACTTTCCATTTGCTGCCTGCTCCCACTCCGTTGTCGCCCTATGCAGATAGGGGACAAGATATTGTTGCAGCCGCTCTTCCAAAGACTCCAGATCCGGCGCATCAAACGAATAACTCACATACGGCATATGGTTGACATGATATTCGCCGAAGAACTCATTTCGATAGCAGTTGTAGTAGATCCCGACATCATTGCCCCGCACAAAATCCACATAGTCGATGACGAGGAAGGAGCCGTTCGTCAGCTCTGCCGGTGCGGACGGACGGACAAAGAGTTCAAAGCCCTCCAACTGCTCGGGCAGCTGTGCACCATACGACCACGCTGCAATGCTCTCGCGCACGGGCAACAGCTCCTGCGTTTGAAGTGCATCCGCATGCAGCTCCACCATCACGTTTGGAAGTGCTCGTTGAAGCTCCGTGCCAAACGCTTCCAAATCTCCGTAAACAAAGGACGGCAGGGCAAAGCGCACAACACCGATCTCGACGCGCAGCTTGTACGAAGTGGTTGCGGCATCGTAAAAGCCGACAACAGAGCGATGTTCCTGCGTCTGATCGTAGCGAAAGAAATCGTACTGTGACTCGCGTGCCTGCCGCTCCCGCGAAAGAACGAACCCCTCGATTTCGGCAGGAAGCTCATCGAGTACCGTCCACGCCGCAAGAGCCGCATCAATCTTCTCCGTGAATTCCTCAGCCATCGGATGTGCCTCTTACTTGCCCGTGCGTCCGCGCTTTGTCATGGGGATCCCCTTCGCGCAGAGCGGACAGCTCTCAGGTACATAGGTCTCGACCTCCATCGTGAGGAGCGCAGTCGCGGGTACATCGCCGAAGTTCACCTTGCCGCCGCTACGGTCAACGAGCATGGAAACCGCAACAGGAACAGCTCCCGCCTCCTTCACCACCTCAATAACCTCCTTGATCGAGCCGCCCGTCGTCACAATGTCCTCGACAATGAGCACGCGCTCGCCCTCGCGCAGAGAGAAGCCACGTCGAAACGTCATTTTCCCGTCCACGCGCTCGGTGAAGATTGCACGCGTTCCGAGTGACTTTCCCGTTTCATGCGCGAGCAGGATACCGCCCGTCACGGGGCCGACCACCGTCTCAATATTTGCGTCCTTAAACTTCTCCGCCATCGCCGCGCAGAGCTGCGCCGTATAGGCAGGATGTTGGAGCACGTTGAATTTCTCGACATAGTGCGGACTGTGCAGTCCCGAGGTCAGCAAGAAATGCCCATCCATAATCGCACCCGTCTTTACGAGCAGGGCGCGTACCTCTTCCTGCGTCATCATACCGCCTCCATCTCCTTCAAAATACGCTCTGCCGCCATGCGCGGATCCTCTGCCGCATAGATCGCACGTCCGATCACGATCTGCGATGCCCCCGCACGGATTGCCCCTGCCGGTGTCATCACGCGTCGCTGATCGTCATGGGAAACACCTGCGGGACGAATGCCCGGCGTTACAATGAGAAAATCCTCACCACAAGCGCGGCGAATCTCCTCCGTCTCGGCAGGAGAGGCGACCACGCCGTCCAACCCCGCCTCTTGCGCGAGCTTTGCACGCCGCAGTACCGCGTCCGCGATTTCTCCCGTGTGTCCGAGCCCTGCCCAGTCCTCCGCATCCATGCTTGTGAGTACCGTTACGCCGATCAGCTTCGGGCAGGGAATCCCCTCCCTGTCTGCCGCCGCATGCAGTGCCTCACGCGCAGCCCTCATCATCCGCAGCCCGCCGGCAGTGTGGAGGTTCAGAATGTCGGGACGAAGCCGCAGAAGCGAGCACAGACCATTGCCGACCGTATTCGGGATATCGTGCAGCTTCAGATCGAGGAACACCTTTTTTTCCTGCTCCTTGAGCCATGTAACGATATCCCCGCCGAGCGCATAGAAAAGCTCCATGCCCACCTTGTAGAAGCTGACACTGTCACCAAGACGTGTGACAAGCTGCTCCGCCGCCGCACGCGTCGGCACGTCAAGTGCCGCAATCAACCGATCATCTGCCATGCTTTCACTCCTCTATGATGTGCAGCCGCGCATCTCTTCCCACGCACCGTTCGCGTACAAAACGTACCGAAAGGCCTGTCCGATAGCGCAAAACGGGCATCGCCTCCGCTGTAATTGTCGAGAGTACGAGTTCGCCGCACACGCCATCCTCCCGTACGCATTTCCCTGCCGCATCCACAACCTCGGCGAAGAACAGCCGCTCCTCAAGATGAATCCCCTCACCTGCAGTGCAAGAGCCGCCGATGAGCGCCCCCATCTGCGCCAATGTAAAGATATGTGCATGGCGTGCGCCCATGCGCTCCGCCATCTCCCGTGCAAAGTCCTGCGGCACAAGACGCGTTCCAATCGTAATCAATCGGTTCACGCACAGATCCCCCATCGATTCTGCAAGTGCAGGCAGCTCGTACTCCCATGCGATAACCGTATCCGCCACCACCGCACGCAGCAGATCTGCGGCAGTCTCACCCGTACACGGCAGGACTGCCGCTCCGATCGCATCAAGGGCATATTGGAGATCGAGCGTGCGGCTGTCCGTAAAGTCTCCTACAAAGAGCACCGTGCTCGCACGGTTCACACCGTATGCGGTGAGCAGCCCAGTCGCAGTCTGTACCTGCCGCGCCACATCCCCCTGCGTATAGCAGTGGATTCTCCCCGCGCCGCGTTCATCGTGCAGGGCACTCATACGCAAAACACCGGAGAACGGAAGTGTAAGCATGAAAAAAGGGGCGTCCGCCCCCTCTTTCGCTGCATTGTCTAAAAATGGCAAATGCGCCATCTCTGCAAACGACGAAACAGATTCAGCACGAATGCCTGCCTGCGCAAATGCGGTGCGGTAGAACGACGTCTTTTCTTCCGCCCATTTCAGCTCGCGTTGGAGCAGCGCGAGCCGCTGCTCCTCGGAGAGTGCAGCCCCACTCATGACTCAAGCGGCCGCTGATAGAAGAACGGCTGGAAGCTCGTATAGCCCATCTTGCGGAAGTTCAGAATCGACTCCGTCGCGCCGACGAAGAGGATTCCGCCGGGCTTCAGAGCCTCGAAGAAATGACGATAGAGCTGATCCTTCGCCTCATCCGTAAAGTAGATGACGACGTTGCGGCAGAGAATCAGATCAAAGCCCGTCTCGAACTTGTCCTGCAGGAGATTGTGCCGCTTGAATTCGATCATGCTCTTGATTTCCTGCTTCACGGCAAAGCGATCGCCGTCTGCGTCGAAATACTTGCGGCGGCGCTCGGGAGCCATGCTCTTGATCTCATCCGCTGTATAGACACCGCGCTTTGCCTTTGCGAGAATCTCGATATCGAGATCAGATGCAAGGATGCGATGGCGTGTCGTCGGCGTCATCTCCTTCATGATGATCGCGAGCGAATACGGCTCCGCGCCGATGGAGCAACCTGCACTCCAGATGTTCAGCTTCGGCGAACGTTTCAGCAGATCGGGGATGACATCCGTCTCGAGCTTGCTGAACTTCTCCGGCGTGCGGAAAAACTCCGATACGTTGATCGTCAAATACTCGATGAACGCCGCAAAGTCATCCTTGTTCCCACAGACATGATCGAAATACTCAACGCAGCCCTTGTATCCTGCGCGTGTAATCAGATTGTTAATCCGCCGTTTCATCTGCGGTTCTTTGTAGAGATCGAGATCAATCTCCGTCTTTGCCTTCAGCTTCTGCTTAAACTGCTCCCAGTCGCGATCTTCCGACATAAAGTCCCCTCCGCTCATATATCCCTACATCTTCAATCTTACTGGATCGTAAAGACCCGGCAGGATTTCTTCACCTCGAGTTTCGGCAGGATGACATGCAGAATCCCCGCCTCATAGGATACGGACACCTCCGCCTCATCCACATCATCGATGAGGAAGGAACGCTCAAATGTGCCCGCCTTGCGCTCGTGGCAGAGATACTTCGTCTCGGACTCCTCCGGCACGACACGCTCTGCCTTGATCCGCAGGCGTCCATCCTCATTGTAAGAAACCTCAATCGCATCCTTCGTAAATCCGGGAAGCTCTGCGTACAGCTCGTAGCAGTTCTCGCAGTCGATCACATCGACACGGAACGGAAAGAGCATCCCGCCCACCTTGTCGAACGGATTAAACGAATGTTCCATCACGGTCTCAAGAGCCTTTCCCAGAATCTCCTGTCCTTTTTCGGCATTTTCTTTCAAATTGAACGGCAATGGACGAAACATAGCGACCACCTCCAACATAATGTATTAATCTACGCTTTCATTATAACAATAACGCGCATGCTTTTCAAGGAATCGCTGATAAAATGAAGTCCGTCAGATTGGCGTAGATTTTTTCGTC
>NZ_DBHIVL010000063.1:0-13697 GCF_057271695.1 Centipeda sp. (in: firmicutes) | reverse complement strand
TTTTCGTCCGAACAAGGAGGCAAACCGGACGCATAGCAAAAGCTATGTGGAGGATTTGCCGACACTGTGCGGGCAAAAAAGATGCGTCAAGATGGCGCGGCTGAATTTATCAGTGCTTCCTTAAATGCTGCTGCCGATCCAAAAACCCTTGCAATATGTAGACCGCCGCCATCTTATCAATGACCTTGCGGCGTTTTTTGCGTGAGACATCCGCCGCAATGAGCGAACGCGCGGCAGCAACCGTCGAGAGCCGCTCATCCCAGTAGTGGATCTCAATCGTTGGAAATCGCTCCGCCACTTCCGCCATAAAGGCGCGGACAATGTCGCAGCGCGCCCCCTCGTCGCCGTTCATATGTTTCGGCAGCCCCGCCACGAATCCTGCCGGCTCATACTCCTGCACAAGCTGTGCAAGCCGGTCGAGATCGGCAGAGAGCTCCGTGCGACGGATTGTCTCAACACCCTGCGCCGTGAGCCCGAGCAGGTCGCTGACGGCAATGCCGATCGTCGCGTCGCCGATGTCCAGTGAGAGATAGCGTTTCACTTCTCATGCTCCAGATAGAACCGCACGAGCTCATCGAGCAGTTCGTCGCGTTCCAGGCTGCGAATCTTGCTCCGCGCGTCATGATGGCTCGTGACATAGGCAGGGTCACCTGAGAGCAGATAGCCGACCAGCTGATTGATGGGGTTGTATCCCTTTTCCCGCATCGCTGCGGCGGCCTCGCGTATGACAGCGTCCGCCTTCGGCTTGTCCTCGCCGAAGGAGAACATCATTGTTTTCTGATCTTCCATTGATTTCACCTCACTGAGGAAATATAGGAAATCGCTGAATTTATCAGTGCTTCCATTATAAATCGCCGCGCTGAATAGCGTTCATTGCATCCGACAAAGATGGATAAATCCCTTTGCAAAGCGTACGCATCTCATCGGTTAGCGGCATGGTGTCCGGAATCATCACGGGCGCACAGCCCGCCGCCGCAGCACCGCGCAGTCCGTTATAGCCGTCCTCGAACACATAGCAGTCCGCAGGAAGAATGCCGATGCGCTCTGCCGCCAGCAGGAAGATGTCAGGCGCAGGTTTCCCATGCGTCACGAGGTCGCCGCCGACCACGACATCGAAATAATCACGTAATCCACTCTTCCTGAGATTTTGTTCAATCTGTGCCACCGTCGAACTGCTTGCCGTCGCCATCCGAACTCCCTGCTCACGAAAGTACGCGAGAATCTCATGCACCCCTGCCATCACGGTCAGGTTTTTTTCCATCTCATCGTGAACACATGCAACAACGCGACGGATATAGGCTTTGGCATCCACCGTCGGATGGTACTCATGCACAATACGTTCCGTCAAATCGCCGGTTGTCCCACTGCACGCCTTGCCCAGGTCCGGCTTGCGTTCGACACCAAAGTCATCCGCAACCATTGTCCACGCACGCTGATATAGTGACTCCGTATCGAAGAGCAGCCCATCCATATCAAAGATCGCACCTTTTTTCATGAATACCCCCACGGATCATGCACAAATTCCATGCCTGATATTACCACAAAATATATGAAAAAACAATGTGACAAAGAGCATTCAATCTCCGCCGGGGAGTGCCGAACTGCCGAGCGTGCGCGTGACACGATAGACATCCTTGAGCAGGCGCATCTTCGTCATGACCTGCGTGATCTGGTCAATGTTGCTGACGTTCAGCCCGAGGAGGACGGTCGAAGTCTTGTTGCGGCGGTTTGGCGTTGCATTGACCGTGTGAATGTTCACCTTCATCTCTGCCGGCACGGCGAGGAGTTCCGCGAGCATACCGTTGCGGTCGTTGCATATAATCTCAATGCCGACGATATAGTCCTTGTCAAGCCCGATGTCCCAGCTCACCTCGATCACACGTGTGAACTCCGTATCGTTGAGCACGTTCGGACAGTCGGAGCGGTGCACGGAGACGCCGCGTCCACGCGTGATGTAGCCTGTGATGGGATCGCCCGGAATCGGGTTGCAGCAGCGTGCGAGACGCACGAGGTAGCCTCCCTCGCCCTCGACAAGGACGCCGTGACTCGCCTTCTTGCGCTTGCCGCGACGCGGGGTCTTGAGCTCGGAAAGCATCTGCGAGACCTCGGGGGGGGTGCTGTCCTTAATCGCCTGCTGGTGCAGTTCGATGAGCTTCGTCATGACACCGCGCAGACTCACGCCACCATAGCCAAGTGCGGCAAGCAGGTCTCCCTCACTCTGTACGTTGAGCTTTTCCGCGACCTTTGCAAGACGCCCTCCTGCCATCAGCTCTTTCGGCGCATAGCCGAGCCGCTTCGCCTCATCGCGGATGAGGTTCATGCCGCGCTCGACATTCTCCTCACGATTCTCCTTCTTGAACCACGCGCGAATCTTGCTGCGCGTCGCAGAGGAGGCGACTGTGTTCAGCCAGTCGGGGCTGGGACCGTTCCCCCCCTTGTTCGTGACGATGGACACGATATCGCCGTTCTTGAGCTTGTATTCGAGCGGCACAATCTTTCCGTTGACCTTTGCGCCGACACAGTGATGCCCGACCTCTGTGTGAATATGATAGGCAAAGTCGATCGGATTCGAGCCCTTCGGCAGGTCGATGACATCGCCGCGCGGCGTAAAGACAAAGACCTCGTCGGAGAACACGTCCAGCTTCAGCGCCTCGAAGAACTCCTTCGGATCGTCGTATTCCTTTTGCAGGCTGACCATCTGCCGCAACCACGACATCTTCTGGTCATTCTCATCGGTCGCACCGATGCTCCGCCCCGCCTCCTTGTATTTCCAATGCGCGGCAACACCGAACTCGGAGACCTGATGCATCGTCTTCGTGCGGATCTGGATTTCGAGCGGATAGCCATGCGCCATGACAGTTGTATGGAGGGACTGATAGCCGTTGGACTTCGGCATGGCGATGTAGTCCTTGAACCTGCCGGGAATCGGCTTCCACATCGCGTGAATGACACCGAGCACGCCGTAGCAGTGCTTGACGGAGGAGACGAGCACGCGCACGGCAGAGAGGTCATAGATCTCGTTGACGCTCTTGTTGTCACGCTTCATCTTGCGGTAGATGCTGTAAAAATGCTTCGCGCGCCCCTTGATCTCCGCCTCAATACCGGCGGCCTCGAGCTTCTCGCGAATCTGCTGTATCGACTCGCGTATGAACTCCTGCCGCTCCTGCCGCTTGTGCTTGACCTCCTCGACAAGCGCATAGTACGCCTCCGGCTCGAGGTAGCGCAGACAGAGATCCTCGAGCTCCACCTTGATGTTGGAAATGCCGAGGCGATTGGCAAGCGGTGCGTAGACCTCGATGGTCTCCTTGGCGATGCGCTGACGCTTGTCCTCGCGCATATACTTGAGCGTCCGCATATTGTGCAGGCGATCCGCGAGTTTTATCATGATGACGCGGATATCCTTCGCCATCGCGAGGAACATCTTGCGGTAGTTCTCGAGTTTGACATCCTCCTTGGACATATACTCGATGCGGCCGAGCTTCGTCACACCGTCGATGAGCTCCATGATGTTCCTGCCGAACTCCGCATCCATCTCCTCCAGCGTCGCGCAGGTATCCTCCACGACATCGTGCAGGAGTGCGGCGCAGATCGTCTCGTCATCGAGGTGAAGTCCCGTGAGAATGTAGGCGACATTGAGCGGATGGATGATGTAGGCATCGCCCGAGATGCGCACCTGTCCGCGATGTGCTTTCTCCGCACAGTCATATGCCTTCTTGATCTTTGCGAGATCGGCGTCCGTCTGATAGGAGCGCACCTTTTCCAGTATCATATCGAGAGTGACATCCCTCTGTGTATCGTCCGACATCTACACGTCACCCTTTCGTTCCATATACCGACGATATGTCGGCGCATCCATGAGTTCCAGCTTTCCTGCGGGCGGGACGAGCCGCCACATCCCTTCCGGCGTCTGTGTGAGTAGTCCGAGTTCCTGAAAAATACACAGGGCAGTCTCCATTGTGTAGCAGGAAATATGTCCCTTCTCGCGTGAGAACCGCCGTGTGAGCGCAATCTTATGATATGAAATCTGCCCATCTGCCCCGCAAAGCTCCTTGAGAAAGGCATATACGGCTTTGAGCAGGTCGCGCTCCGGAAAAATGCGCTCGTGCGCGGCGGGCATGACGGAGTCCACCATACACTGCACGGAGCGCGCCCCCTGCCACTCGTTGATGCTCGGCGTATAGGCGAGATCCCCCGCCTCCTCCGTCACAATCTCCGCAAGCTCGCCCGCGTTCCAGTAGAGTGCCGCGACGTGCTTCTGACGTGTACCGACCTCCATGCGCAGATGTTTCCCGTCCGCGCCAATGGCAGATGCCGTGCGCGGGCGCAGATCGCGCACGCCGAAGACGGGGCGCGGATTCCCCATGCCGTACGGCTCAAGCAGGGCAAGCTGCTCGACCGCTGAGAGCGTCCAGTCCGCAGGTGCGACGAGCCCCTCAATGGAGATTTTCGGTGTGAAATCATCTGTTGTCAAATGCGTATTTACATAGTTCGCGAACGCCGTGCGAAAATCCTCCACACAATCACAGGCAAGTGTCAAACCCGCCGCCATCTCATGCCCGCCGAACTGAATGAGCGTCCCCCTGCACGCAGCCAGAGCCTCGTACATATGCAGCCCCGCAATGCTGCGGCAGGAGCCCTTGTAGACATCGCCCTGCCGTGTGAGCACGATACTCGGGCGATAGTATTTATCGACGAGACGGGAAGCGACAATGCCGATCACGCCGGAATTCCATTTCTCCCCTGCGACGACAATCGCAGGTACATCGGGCGTAAAATCCGCGAGCATTTCCTCGGCCTCCGCGAGAATCCCCTGCTCCAAATCACGCCGCTCCGTGTTGAGCTCATTCAATTCGCCCGCAATGCGATCCGCCTCCCGCACTTCCTCGGCGGTCAGCAGCTCCACACCGCTGCGCGCCGTTTCAATGCGTCCCGCCGCATTCAGGCGCGGTGCGAGCTGGAAGCCGACCATCCCCGTATTGATCGCCTTGCCCTCAATGCCAGCAACGCGAATCAAGGCAGCGATTCCCTCACAGGGATGCGTGGACATAGCCGCAAGCCCCATCTGGACGATCTTGCGGTTCTCACCGATGAGCGGCACGAGATCGGCGACCGTACCGAGCGCGACGATGTCCATATCCTCCGCATAGCTCCGCTCCTCCTCCGCCTGCCAAAGAGCCTGCACGAGCTTGAACGCGACGCCGACACCCGCGAGTTCTTTGAACGGGTAGGAGCAATCGGCTCGATGGGGATTGAGGACAGCATAGGCAGAAGGAAGTTCCGCCCCCGGCAGATGATGATCGGTGATGATGATATCCATCGCCCCGTCCATCTCCGCTACTACGTCCACGGATGAGATGCCGCAGTCGACGGTGACAAGCAAATCACAGCCCTCCGCTGCAAGCTGTGCGAGTGCTGCGCCGTTGATCCCATAGCCCTCGGTAAAGCGGTTCGGAATATAGTAGGAGACCGTACCGCCGAGTGCGCGGATATTCTTCATGAGGAGTGTAGTCGAGGTCATGCCGTCCACATCGTAGTCGCCGTAGACAACGATCCGCTCGCCCTCATGAATCGCCTTCCGTATACGCAGGACGGCTTTTTCCATATCCCTCATGAGAAAGGGATCGTGGAACGGCTCGTCCTCCGGATGAAGGAAGGCCTGCGCATCTTCTGCAGAGCGTATCCCCCTATGCCAGAGAATCTGACCGATGATTGGTGGAGCTCCGATGTCGCGTGCAAGCGCAGCCCCTTCGTCGGTTTGTGCGCGTATGACCCATTCTTTCAGCATCGTCTCCCCCCCTTCCTTTCAATAGCAAAAGAGCCTGTCCCGTGACAGGCTCTTTTCGTTATCCCTCCACGGCCGCAGGTTTCGCGGCAGGACGCCGCTCCGTGCGATTCCGCAGCTCGATCCAGAGCTGACTTGCAATGAAGATGGAGGAGTAGCAGCCGCTGGCAAAGCCGACAAGAAGCGCAAACGCGAAGTCCTTCGTTGTCTCTCCGCCGAACCAGTACAGCGCGAAGGTCGTGAACAGAACCGTGAACACCGTATAGAGCGAGCGCGTCAGCGTCTGATAGATGGATGTGTTGACAAGCTCGTTCACATCGCCGCCGCGACGGAAATGCAGTTTCAGATTCTCGCGGATGCGGTCAAAGATAACGATCGTATCATTGATCGAGTAACCGACGATGGTAAGCAGTGCCGCGATAAACGACGAATCAATCTGCCGCTGCGTAAGCGAAAATACCGCGAGCACGATGATAATATCGTGGATGAGCGCGAGCACCGCCGACACGCCAAATCGCCACTCAAAGCGATAGGCAACGTAGAGAATGATGAGTGCCCACGAGATGACAAGCGCGAGTACCGCATTCGTAATCAGCTCGCCGCCAATCGTCGCGCCGACCTTCTCCTCGCGCAGCACGGTGTAGGGCCCGACATCCTGCGTGAGCGAAGCCATAACTTCCTTGCGCTGGCTCTCCTCAAGATCAATCGTGCGGATCATGACGTTCTCGGAGGACTCGATGCCCGACTCCGCGCCCGCAAGCTGAATTGTACTGCCATCGAGATTGTATTTCGCAAGACTCGAACGCACATCGGAGAGCGTCACAGGCTGCTCAAAGCGCAGGTCGATGATCGTCCCGCCCGTGAAGTCGATGCCGAAGTTGAAGCCGCGTACCCCCATGCAGATCAACCCGGGGATGATGAGCACGAGGGAGATGAGAAACCAGATTTTCCGATGTCCTGCAATATCGAACTTAGGCACTCTTCTCATCTCCCTTCTTCTTCACACCGAGCATAAAGCCGTTCGCACCATAGAGTGCGGAGCTCTCGGACAGCTTCGAGTTAATCATGAGCTTCAGCAGGTACTGCGTCAGTGTAATCGCCGTAAACATCGAGAGCATCGTTCCAACCCCGAGCGTGATCGCAAAGCCGCGAATTGTCCCCGTCCCGAGGAAGAAGAGCACGCCTGCAGCAATCAGCGTCGTGACGTTCGAGTCAAAGATCGTCGTAAACGCACGCTTGAAGCCCGCATCCATCGCATGCCGCAGGGTCTTTTGGTTGACCTGGTACTCCTCCTTGAAATGCTCAAAGATGAGGACGTTCGCATCGACCGCCATGCCGATCGAGAGAATAATACCCGCCACGCCCGGCAGCGTCAGCGTCGCATCCATCAGATAGAGGATGCCGAGCAGCATGACCGTATATGCCATGAGTGCCACGTCCGCGATAAAGCCCGAGAGATGGTAGAAGAAAATCATGAAGAGCACGACCGCACCGAGCCCGACCACAAACGCGAACTGGGACTTATCCTTCGAGTCCTGTCCGAGCGTCGGGCCGACCGTACGCGTCTCGATGATCTCAACCTTCACGGGAAGTGCACCGCTGCGCAGGACGACCGCGAGGTTCTGCGCCTCCTCAAGCGTCTTCTGCCCCGTGATCTCCGCACGCCCGCCGAGAATCGGCTCACGCACGTTCGGCGCAGTCAGCACCTCGCCGTCGAGCAGGATCGCAATCGTACGCCCGACGTTCTTCATCGTGAGATCGGCAAATTTCTGTGCGCCCTCATCCGAGAACTCTAGGTTGACGACGTTCTGTCCCGACTGCGGATTCGTCGATGCCTGTGCATCCTTCAGATCCGTCCCCGTGAGCACCGTATGCCCCTCTTCGTCGCGGAACTCGAGCATCGCCGTCTTGCCGATCGTTCGGATCGCAGCATCGGGATCCTTGATGCCCGGCAGTTCGATGATGACACGACGCTCCCCCTCACGCTGGATGATTGGCTCGGTCAGTCCAAGCGAGTTGACGCGCTTCTCCATGATCGCAATGACGCGGTTCATCGCATCGTCGTTGACCTGCGCCTGCTCCGTATCGACCGCCTCCAAAACAACGTGCGTTCCGCCCTGCAGGTCAAGGCCCTGCCGAATCGAGCTCGCGAGTGGCTGAACTAGGAAAAAAAACGCGCCGATGATGACCACAATCGAAATCACCAGCTTTAACAGACTATGTTGTCTCAACAGTCCTCACACCTCTTCCTCAAGGTAGTATCCATTGCAGGAAATCATGCGCCGCTCGGTCAAAATGACATCGACGCGGGCGTCCTGCACACCCATCGGTACAGCAGGAACAATCTGAAAATCAAAGGCGAGCACAACCCGCACTGCATTTCCCGCACGCGGCAGGAAACGGTCATAGTAACCACCGCCTAGCCCCAAACGTCCGCCATCCGAAGAAAATGCCGCTCCCGGGACAATGATAACATCAATCTCCTCGGGGGGGACAATGCTGCCGCGCGTGGGATCCGGTGTTGCTATACCGAAAACACCGTCCGTCAGCGCATCCATCGAGGGCAGCTCCCGCGCCTCCATCGTCCCCCTGCCCGTGATCTCAGGCAGGACGATACGCCGCCCGTCCGCGAGCAGGATCTCCATAAACGGAACTAGGTCAATCTCCTCTTCCATGGAGGCATAGAGCATAATGGTTTGCGCTGCCTTCAACACGGACAGCTGTGCCACGCGCGCACATATGCTGCGGCTCGCCTCTTTGCGCTCCTCAGCCGAAAATACACGGCGACGGGCAAGCATTTCCCGCCGCAGTATGCTCTTTTGTTCCGCTAAAATCTCATCTGCCACGCACCGCATCACTCGGGCGTATTCACAGCACTGATTGCCGAGCGTTCAAAGACGATGTTCACGCCGTCTGCCACACGCAGCGTCACGCTTTTATCATCAAGTGCCGTGATCTTGCCATGCATCCCGCCGAGCGTGATAATCTCATCGCCAACTTTCAGCGCGGCAAGCATCGCATCACGTTTCTTCTGCGCCTGCTTTTGCGGACGATAGAGAAGAAAATAAAAGAAGAGCACCAATATGATAATGGGTCCCCACGAGCTCAGCTGTGCCATCATTTCTGCATCCATAAATACAACTCCTTCAAATATTATCTTTTATGATAGTGATTCATAAAATCCTGATAAAATGCGGGGAACGTCCCCGCGATAATCGCCGCACGCATACGCCGCATGAACTCCTGCAAGAAGTAAAGATTGTGCAGCGTCAGGAGGCGCAGACCAAAGATCTCCTCGGCACGCACAAGATGACGGATGTATGCCCGTGTATAGCCGTTGCGGCAGGTGTAGCAGCCACAGCCCTCCTCGAGCACCGTATGGTCGTGCGTATGCACTGCGTTCTTCATCACGAGCCGCCCCGTCCACGTCATCGCCATACCGTTGCGCGCCACACGCGTCGGGAAAACGCAATCGAACATATCGATTCCATGCCGTACACCCGTGAGAAGGTAGTCCGGCGTGCCGACCCCCATGAGATAGCGTGGCTTGCTTGCGGGAAGCAAGTCCACCGTGTAGGAGAGGATCTCCTCCATCAGCTCGTGCGGCTCGCCGACACTCAGGCCTCCGATGGCATAACCGGGCAGATCAAGTGCCGTTACCTCGGCGGCGTGCCACGCACGCAGATCGCGGTACATACCGCCCTGCACAATGCCGAAAAGTCCCTGCCCCTCTGCATCCGCCATTGCGTCACGGCAGCGCACGAGCCACCGCTGCGTGCGCTCCGTCGATGCCTTGGCATAGGTGTGGTCGGCAGGATACGGGATACACTCGTCGAACGCCATGACAATATCCGAGCCGAGTGCTTTCTGCACCGCCATCGATACCTCGGGCGAGAGAAACTGCTTCGAACCGTCGATGTGCGAGCGGAATGTCGCGCCCTCCTCCGTGATCTTGCGGAGATCGCCAAGGCTGAACACCTGAAAGCCGCCGCTGTCCGTGAGGATTGCACCGTCCCAGTGCATGAACCGATGCAGACCCCCCGCCTCGCGCACGAGATCCATGCCAGGGCGGAGAAAGAGATGATAGGTATTGCTGAGGATAATGCCCGCGCCAAGTTCACGCAATTCGTCAGGCGATACGCCCTTGACCGTCGCCTGCGTGCCCACGGGCATGAAGATGGGCGTCGGAAAGCTGCCGTGCGGCGTGTGGATCACGCCCGCACGGGCGCCCGTCGTCTCGTCTTTGCGAATCAGCTCATATGTTATCGCTGCCACTCATGCCCTCCCATCTCAAAACACCCTGTATCATAACACAAAAGCGAGAGATTTTCAAAACACAAATCCATGGGAATCGTTGATAAAATGAAGTTCGTCAGATTGGCGTAGATTTTTTCGTCCGAACAAGGAGGCAAACCGGACGCATAGCCAAAGCTATGTGGAGGATCGAGGGCACAGTGCGGGCAAAAAAGATGCGTCAAGATGGCGCGGCTGAATTTATCAGTGCTTCCCTAAGGGCAGTGTGCCTATGATATTTCGCCTGAGCGTGCGTTCTTTTGAACACTTCTGCTCACAGGGCTCTCGCAGAAATGCGACAGCCTTCCCGTATTGAAAAGGAAAACGACAGGAACGGACTGCTTCTTTGTCATGCAGGGACTGTTTGTCGTGCGCTTCGTACGGGAAACAGTCTATTTTTGTGTGATGAAGAAAAGGAGAGGTATTCATGAAGCGAACACGGAAGTACCAAACCGCCCTCGTGGCAGCCGTCATGACAGGATTTGTATTCCTGCCGCAGGCATATGCCGCCGACACGGCATATGAGACCGATACGGTCAAAGTCGAGGCAGAGGGCGTTGACAAGTACCTTGTGACGACGAACACGATCACGGCAGAGGAGATTGCGGAGCGTGGTTATCATGACCTCGCCGACATCCTCTCACAGGTGCCAGGGCTTTATATGGCACCGGCGGATAAGAACAGCAAGATGGTGCGCATCCGTGGCGCGGAGGTCGGGCAGACGAAAGTCTATATTGACGGCATCCCTGCGTTTCCTCTCAACGGTATTGCTACGAATGCAGCGGCTGATCTTTCGACGATTCCGGCAGACAGCATTGCAAAGGTCGAGATCATCAAGGGACCGGGACCCGTACAGTATGGCACAGACTATAAGGGCGGCGTCATTCTCGTGACAACGAAGGACGGTGACGGTGCAGGGAAATTCCATCTGAGTATCGCCGGTGGCTCCCATCATACCTATGATACACGCATCGGATATAGTGGCAGCGATAAGAATATCAGCTATGCACTGAATGCATCAAAGCGTCATACGGGCGGCTATCTGCCGAATGCGGAAAACGACAAGCTATACTTTGACGGTAAGATCAAGTTCAAAACGAGTGACAAGTCCTCTCTCATATTGAGCGGATATTACTCCGATATGGACAGCGAGATCTCCAACAGTATCGATCCACAAACGGGAAAAACCCTGACTGCAGATATCAACTGGTCAATCAATGTCGATGATCTTTCAGATGCTATGCAGAAGTCATATAGAAAGAAGAACAAAACGAACAACTGGCATTACAAGGGGTTCGAACAGAGCAACATTGCACTCCAGTACGAAAGCGTCCAAATGATCGGTGGCAGTATGATGTGAAATACTATCATCTGATTGATGAGAATAATCTGTGGGTGCACAATCTATTGAGAAGCGACGGCGGAACTCTTCTAAACTATAACAATCCTCGCAGACCGGAATGGTACCGCAGTGGCTGGTTCTCCACAGGAAACGGCATTGAGGCGAACGCTTCCACCGCACTTGGCGACAAGCACCAACTGAGTTTTGGGGCAAAGTACGTCAAGATTGACTGGCATACGGATTCCAACAACCTCTCCAAAGGTGATGAGGGAACGGATAATCGTACAAGTTTCTACATTGAGGACGCATGGAGCTTTGACACAAAGACGCGCATGACACTCGGCGTGCGCCATGAGTCCCTGTCACAGGATGCAAATAATGTAAAGAGTTCGGATCGTGCAACGGATCCCGTCCTCAATATCACACATGATCTGACGAAAGCGGATACCCTGCGATTCTCGGCAGGACGCACGCATTTCTTTGTGCAAGCAAAGTCGGCAGCTACCAATATTCGTGCCAATGTGGCTGTACCGAAGCCGGAACGCGACCGCAATTTTGAGCTGGGCTGGAAGCATCGTTTCAGTCCCAAGGCAGAACTCGATCTTGCCGTATTCTATACGGATGTAACGGATCGCATTGTTCGCCTTGTCAAAGGAGGTCCGTTTTATAATATCGACCAGACCAAGATTCGCGGAGCAGAACTTGGCTATCAGCACAAATTCACACAGAAATTGTCCGCCTTTGCCAACTATACATGGATGAGCACGGAGGACAAGTCAAATGGGAAGACGACGAATGCTGCCGGTATCCCCCATCAGATGATGAATCTCGGGCTGACCTATCGCGAGGGCAAATGGCGCTCCACCCTGCTCGGACGTGCTGTGAGCGGATGGACGAATGGTGAAAAGAATCCGAACAGCTCCGGCTACTTTACGGCAGATCTCGATCTGTGCTATGAGCCGCAGACGGATCTCGGTGTCTTCCTGCGCATTAATAACATCTTCAACAAAGACTATCAGGACAAGCTCTATCATCCGGCAGAGGGGACAAATTTCCTCCTCGGCATGGATATGACGTTCTAATCGCTCAACATAAAACAGAGTTGCTGTACGCTTTGAAAACGTACGGCAACTCTGTTATGTTGTATTCAGACAAAATGTGGAAGAACGTCTGCCATCTTTCCACAGCTTGCAATATCGGTTTCATAGCCGAAATGAACGAGATCGGCAGCGAGTGCAGCATCAGTTGCTGTAAATCCCGAAAGACCGTTTGCACCGTAGTCAAAAAGACATGGATGCATGGGCACGGAGGGGCCAACGAGGACAGTCACGGCATTCTTTGAGAGTTCCAAGAGGCGCGGCATGGTCTTGTTGGCAAAGGTCGCCCCTGTCATAAAGACAAAGTCCTGCTGCGGCAGGAGGAACTCTGCCGCCTCCGCCGGGTAGTCCCCCCACTCCGGCTGCATTTCTAGGATGGAGAGGTCGCATATCGGTTCCCATTTCTTTTGGAAGTTCGGAAAGTGACCGATGACAGCGACTTTCTTGCCGCGAATTTGCTCCGTATACATGGCGAATGCTTCCAGCTTCTTGCGCTCATCCAGTGTGTCGGCGGATGCATCCTCGCCGTGGAATCCCTGCATCGCCTCCACCTTGGACGGCTGATTGTAAAATGCGTTGATGGCGGCAGCGGCGATGGATGCCTCCTGCCCTTGCCACGAGCGCACGTATTCTCCCGCCTCGCGCAGCGAACAGCCGAGAAAGCTCTCCTTTCGTAGACGCGGGCGGCTGTACGCAGGGATCGTCATGCAGATGCCGACCAAATCCCCTGCACGCACATACGTCCACGGGCGTCCGACGGCATAGTCGTCGATATAGATGTCCTGCGGCAATCCGTCGATGATCTCATCGTAAAGATTCCAGTAGTTCACGAAAATACCTCCTCACAGATCTGTTGCCCCTAGGATAACACAGCGATTCAGCAGATTCAATCGTGAACAGAGAACGAAAGGATGATGATTGTGAAAAAAAGAAATGCACTGCTCACCGTATTATTCCTCCTCCTTAGGAAGCACTGATAAATTCAGCACCGCCATCTTGACGCATCTTTTTTGCCCGCACTGTGCCCTAGAATCCTCCACATAGCCCTCGCTATGCGTCCGGTTTGCCTCCTTGTTCGGACGAAAAATCTACGCCAATCTGACGGACTTCATTTTATCAGCGATTCCTTAAGGAATCACTGATAAATAGTGGATAATCACAGCCAGCTGATCCGCAGACACAA
>NZ_DBHIVL010000062.1:0-14096 GCF_057271695.1 Centipeda sp. (in: firmicutes) | reverse complement strand
TGCCGACGAAGTGCGGGCAAAAAAGATGCGTCAAGATGGCGTGGCTGAATTTATCGGTGCTTCCCTAAAAGTGAGGTGTGCCTATGTTTTCGGATTATGTAAAAAAGCTGTCCGCTGTGCAGAAACTCACGCCGGCGGAGGAGCGGGAACTCTGGTGCGCCTACAAGGAGGCGGGGGACGAGGCGGCACGGCGGCGGCTCATCGAGGCGTACCAGCCGCTCGTCTTTCGCGAGGTCATGCCGTATCGTGCTCTGTCCTCCGTGATGGATGCGGTGCAGGAGGGGACGATCGGACTGATCGAGGCGGTGGAACGCTATGACCCTGCACGCAATGTTGCGTTCAGCCTCTACGCCGTGCATCGTGTGCGCGGGCGCATTCTGGACTTCCTTCGACGCGAGGGACAGGTCGATCTGCCCTGCCTCGATGCGGAGATGGGCGCAGCAGAGACAGCGAAGGAGCTGCTCGTCGATGAATGTCCGTCGGTGGCGGAGCTCGCGGAGCATCACGCGCTTGTCGGCGTACTCGATGCGGCGATGGAACGTCTGCCCATGCGTGAACGTCTCGTGCTCGAGGGGGTGATGATCGGCGGTGCGCGGCCGCAGTTGATGGCAGACACGCTCGGAGTGACTCCGGCACACATCTATCGTCTTCAGCAGAGCGGTATCCGCCGTGTGCGTGGGATGCTTTCGCGCTTTATGCAGCATTGGAACTAATATATTTAGGACCATGTTTTAAGGAATCGCTGATAAAATAGACCCTCAGATTGGCGTAGATTTTTTCGTCCGAACAAGGAGGCAAACCGGACGCATAGCCAAAGCTATGTGGAGGATTTGCCGACAAAGTTCGGGCAAAAAAGATGCGTCAAGATGGCGTGGCTGAATTTATCAGTGCTTCCTAAACTACGTTCTAAAATTCTCTGCGTCCGATAAAGTCCGCCGCCATGAGGCAGGTCTCTCGGATGCGCTCATCAAGGGTCTCGGGTAGAGCATTTTTCGCGCGCTCGAGATAGGCATCCGCCTTCTCCTGTGCATAGTCGAGACCATCCGTCGTGCGGACGATTTCGAGTGCACGCGCGACCTCTTCCTCGGTCATCTTAGGATTCGTGATGAGAGCTGTCAGCTCCGCACGCCCCGCCTCATCCAGTACCGCAAGTGCACGGATGACGGGCAGAGTCACAAAGCCCTGCGCAAGGTCATGTCCTGCAGGCTTTCCAATGCCCTCCGAGGTCTGCCGATAGTCGAGCAGATCGTCCGTGATCTGGAATGCCATGCCAATGGCATGTCCATAAAGAGCCATCCCCGCAGTATCTGCCGCACTCATACCACCGATTGTGCCGCCGAGTTCGCAGCAGATCTCGAGAAAGTCCGCCGTCTTTTTGCAGATGCGCTCATAGTAGGCACCCTCGCTCGCGGGCACTTGATATGCCGTGTGATCCTGAAGGATCTCTCCCTCGCTCAGCGTACACACAAGGTGAGCCAGCTTCACATAGACCGCCGAGTCATACCCCTCCTCCGCAACGAGCTTGAAGGCGCGTGCAAAGAGATAGTCCCCGCTCAGGATGGCAACCTGATTGCCCCATTTTGCATTTGTCGTCTCCGCCCCGCGCCGCGTATCCGCCTCGTCGATGACATCATCGTGTACGAGAGAAGCCGTATGGATCAGCTCAAGTGCAATCGCAATGGGCATGGCACGTGCGCGCTCGAACGCCGCGCCGCCGCGCGCCGCAAGCAGGAAGAGGGCAGGACGCAGCCGCTTCCCTCCCGAGGATACGAGATGCTCTCCAACATCCGTGATGAGCGGGGTCTCGGAGACAACGGATGCGGCGAGTGCCGGCTCAAATTCCTCAAGATCTGCCTGTATGACATCAAACATGTCGCTTTTCAACGTCGTATCACCTACATCGGTGCATCTGCTGTGCACCGCCAATTTCTTTTCAACCGTATAAACCTTCACACATTCTATCATATTGCGATGAGACCGTCAAAATTATTTCATTGCACTCTCATGATGTGTGCAGATTATCGTTTCTGTAAAATCAGAGCACTGCCGACCGCACGCTCCTGTCCGTCCGATGGAGAATTTACAATGTCTCCGCCCGCATAGAGCGCGGACGAGCCACCGCCGTCGAGGTTGATTGCGTTCTGCACGCCGAACTTCACGAGCAGCTGTGCAAACTCCGTCAGCGTCAGCCCGTGGCTGTCCTCCTGCCGTCCATCGACAACGGCAAAGACGATCTTGCCGCTCCGCGTCACGCCGACGGCACTGCGTGGGGCGCGTCCATAGCGGATGTCGCCCGGAAACTGCTCCTCGTCCGCCGTCACGCGAACTGCCCCATTTTCAACGAGGCGAGGCCCTGCGCCGACGATTTGCACGGCACGATCCCACATTGCTCCCGTCTGCTCCGTGAGCACGGTCGGATCACCGGCACGCGTGCCTGCCGCGGCAAAAGCGTCCATAGAGGAGCCGTGTACGGAGACGACGTAGCCGTCCGAGGGAATCGCGGAGTCATTCGTATGGATCTCGGCAACGCGTCCGTCGCGGATCACATATTCCAGACCGTACGGATTCGTCCCCGTCGATCTGCCATAGGCACGGTTGTAGATGATGAGCCCGTTCTCGCCGCGCTCGGCATTGACCCCGGAGACAGGGAGCGTCACCTGGTCGATCTTCACCGTTCCGTTGTAGGAAACTTTACCAAACACAAAGGTATCGTCAGGCATCACCCCGAACGCGCTGCGGTCGTAGTAGGTCGTACCGACAATCGTGCCGTCGATCTTCGTCACGCCGAGGATCACCCCGTTTGCTGCAAAGTAGGATGCATTGATCGCCGCTGCCGCATTCGTGTCGCGTGCGATGCCGCTCACGGTCTGCCGCCCCGGGATGATGCCGCGCGCGAGTGCGGGGCGGACACTGTATTTCGCGGGATCGGCTTCTGTGAAATACGCCGTCACCTGTCCGTCCTCATCCTCATAGATGTAGGTGCGCAGCATCAGCCCCGCCGCAATCGGTTCTTCCTTCAGAATGGGCAATTTCGGTTTTTCGGTCTGCGCTTTTGCATCACTGTCCGAGGTTTCTGCATTTGCCGGCTGTTCCCGTGTTGTCTGAACAGGTGGCAACACAGGCTTGACATCGACCTGCGCTTTTGCACCCACAGGCGCAACGTCGAGAAAGACACGGGCAGGATTCATCAAATTGCCGATGTTGTAGCCCATGCCCTTTGTCATCGTGACCGTGACATAGAAATGTCCCTTACGCGCAGCGTAGGAAACCGAGTCGATGCGCTTCGTCCGCACGGAGGAACGCACGGGCTTCGCCGCACCTGTATCCACGAAATCAAAGGTCAGCTCACGTCCATCATCCGAGAGACTGACGTGATAGACGGGCATCTCCGTAAAATCAAAGACGATGCGGTCGCGCTCCGCCGTACTCGATGTACGCAGCGCATTCAGTCCCGCCGCCCACGCGTAGGAGGATGCCGTCAGCAGGATTGCCGCCACAAGCACCACAATTTTTTTCAACATACGCATAAAATACTCCAAACTAAGAGAATCATCCACACAACAGAAAAGGGGATGCTGCGCAAACAGCTCCCCTTATCGAACATTGTTCTCTCATCTTGTCTTGATGGTCAACTGCTTATACATCATGTCCGCAATGCCGATGCCGCCGCTCTTCGCCGCCACATTCATCATCTCTGTGTCGCGCATATCCTCAAAGATTTCGAGCGCGTTGGACTTTTTCCCGAGCAGGCCGCTCTCAGGCACTGTCGCACGCATCTGCTTATACATCATGCTGAGGAACATCGCCTCGAAACCCTCGCACGCCTCACGCAGCTTCTTTGCCTCGATGTCCTCCGCCGTCATCGGATTCTTCGGTACATAGCCCGCCGCCTCCGATGTCGGAGATGCCTCAGCCTTGCGCTGCAGCTCGTCAAGGGTTGCCTGAAAGGACTTGCTCTCGGCACTCATCCGTGCGGCATCGTAGGAGGTCTGTGCGGCTCCGCCGAGGAGTGCGTTGTCGCCAATTGGCTGTATCGTCATAGGTCGCCTCCTGCCTTACACAATGTCAAGCTCAGCGTGCAGAGCACCCGCCGCCTTCATTGCCTGCAAGATCGAGATGGTCTCACGTGGGCTTGCGCCAACGGTATTGAGCGCACCAACGATGTCGCCGATGTTCGTCGTGGCGGGCAGGATGATCGTACTGCCCTTGTGATCCGTGACCTCGACATCGGAGTTGTCCGTCACCACGGTATTGCCGTAGCTGAACGGCCCCGGCTGGGAGACGTCCTTTGCGCCCTGGATGCGGATCGTGAGCCCGCCTTGTGTGATCGAGATGGCATCCACCGAGATCTCGCTGCCCATGATGATCGTCCCCGTGCGCTCGTTCACAATAACGCGTGCAATATTATCGGGGCGAACGGGCAGATCTTCGATCGAGGCGACGAAGCCGACCATGTTCCCACGAAAATAGGACGGAATCGTAACATCTACGCGCCCGGGATTGCTCGCCTGTGCGATATCTCCATACTGGGCGTTGATCGCATTCACCACGCGTGATGCCGTGGTAAAGTCAGGACGTGCAAGGGACAGCGAGATATGACCGCCCGCGCCGATGCCGGCGTCCTCAACCGTACGCTCGACAATGCCCGCATTCACAGCGATGCCAACCGTCGGAAATGCCTTCGTCATGCTCGAACCGCCGCCGGATGCCGAGAAGCCGCCCGTGGAGACACCGCCCTGCGCAACGACGTAGACCTCGCCGTTGCCCGCACGCAGCGGGGTCTGGAGCAGCGTGCCGCCGCGCAGGCTCTTCGCATCACCGATCGAGGAGACCGTCACGTCGAGGGTATCCCCCTCGCGTACGAAGGGAGGCAGTGTCGCCGTCACCATGACCGCCGCGACATTCTTGAGCTTGATCGAGCTGCTGTTGACGGTAATGCCGTAGGTCGTCAGCATATTTGCAATCGACTGCACCGTTTCGCCCGAGCTCGAGCCGTCACCCGTGCCGTCCAGACCGACCACAAGCCCATAGCCCATCAGTTGGTTGGAGCGCACCCCCTGCACCTTGGCGATATCCTTGATCCGCGTCACGGCGGAGTCCGCCGACGCAATCCCCGGCACCGCAGTGAGCACGAGCGCGAGGAGGAGCAGAAGGACCGTTGTTTTCTTCATAAAATGCGCCTCCCGTCAGAACAGAATGTTGAAGATCTGAGTGAGAATGCCCTGCCGCTGCTTTGCATTGAGAGGGCCCTTCCCATCAAAGCGTACGGTCGCATCCGCGACACGCGTGGAGAGGATTGTATTGGCGCTCGAGATATCCTCGGGGCGGCAGGTGCCGCGAAAGACAATTTTGTGCTCATTTTTATTCTGCCAGATGGACTGCGTCCCCTCAAGGACAAAGTTGCCGTTTGGCATGACATCCACCACAGTGACGGTGACGTTGCCTGCAACACGATTCGAGGAGGAGGCAGAGCCCTTTGCACTGAACTTGTCCGAGCCGCTCGCCGACGCCGCCTGCAGGAAGTCAAAGATACCGAGCCCTGCACCGAGCTTGACCGAGCCGCTCTTTTCATTCGCAGAGCTGCGCGTCGCCGATGTAGTCGTCGTCTCGCTGATAACGATGGTGACGATATCCCCGATGCCCGCCGCACGATGATCCGCGAACAGATTCTTTGTCGGGTGTCCGTTCGGATTGCTCCACAGGGATTCTGCCGAGACGGCCGGGGTGAGACTTGCCGTACAAAGGGCGGCCGCCAACAGCCCTGCGAGCCATATTTGTTTTCTCATATCGAACTCCTTATGGAAATCTGTATCCTAATGTGCCGCAAGCAGCACAGCCAAAATCATCCGATGATCTGCACGGTCGTGGCATCGATCACCGTGCCGCGCAGAATCTTACCCGAGCGCACGTTGCGCACGCGAATCTCATAGCCGATACGGCCGGGCTCGAGTGCCACGCCCTCAGCGCGTACAACGATGCCGTTCGCATCCAGAACCAGCTCCACCGGATTGCCCGCACGCATGACGAGGGGCATTGCAAGAAGATTCGGGGTGATGGTCGCGTCCTTGCGGATGTAACGCCCCGCAACGCGCCCCGCAAGCCGTGTAAAGTCCGTGAGGGTAAGCTCGGGCAGCGTGTCCACCGCCCGCTCCTCAAGGCGTGCATTCACAGGGGAGATTGCCTCCTCCGCACGAATGTCCGTCATGGCGACGAGGACGCGGTCATAGACCGTCACCTTATAGTAACTCGTCGCCCGTCGGTTCAGCACACCGTCCACATAGACGGCAAAACTGACGGGGAACTCACGGCTGTACGGCAGTCCACGCGGGAACTCGACGACGGCAGTCACCTCGCCTGCCGGGAGGTGCATCGTCGAGGCGGCACGCTGCAGACGCAATTCATACCGCCGTGTCTCGCCCATCGCAGAGAGTTTTTCCTCGATTTTCTGCTCTGCGAGAGCAGCAAGCTGTGCGGAGGAAAGCACCGTCGGAAAATAGGCCTCCTTCCCTGCGCCATAGGCAGCAGCAGTAGAAGCACCCAACCACAGAAAAGCGAATAAGCCACTCCATAGGCATAGAATGGCTGTCATCGTACGTCGCTTGAAAATCAACGCTTGAGCGAGTTCGCAATCTCAAGCATCGAATCCGATGTTGTGATTGCCTTGGAGTTGGACTCATAGGCACGCTGGGAGACGATCATCTCGACCATTTCCTCCACAATCTGCACATTGCTCATCTCGAGCGTGCCCTGCGCGAGCGTACCCGCGCCGTCCACGCCGGGGTTCGACTCAATCGCCTCGCCCGAAGCGTCGGACACGACGAAGAGATTCTTGCCAATGGAGGTAAGCCCTGCCGGATTGACGAAGCGCGCAAGCGTGATCTGTCCCGCCTCCTGCTGCTGCGTCTGTCCCGCCTCGCGGTAGGATACGCGCCCATCGCCGGAGATCGTGATGGAGTCCGACGGCGCATTCTGACCGATCGTAATGCCGTCGGCGAGCAGATAACCGTCCGTCGTCACCATGCGGCGGTCACTGTCGAGCTTCCACGTACCGTCACGCGTGTATGCGGTCGACCCGTCGGGCATCGTGACGCGAAAAAACCCCTCGCCCTGGATGCCGATGTCGGTCGGGTTGTCCGTTGTCTGCAGGGGTCCCTGTGTAAAGACGCGCTGCGTCGCCGCCACACGCGTACCAAGACCGATCTGGAGCGCGGTCGGGTACTGTGAGTCCGCGCCGTTCTGTGCGCCCGCCTCGCGGAGCGTCTGGTAGACGAGATCCTGGAACTCCGCACGCACCTTCTTGCCGCCGTGCGTGTTGACGTTGGCGATGTTGTGCGCGACGATGTCCATGTGCGTCTGCTGCGCCTTCATGCCGGACGCTGCAGACCAAAGTGCTCGCATCATAGTCGATATCCCCCTCCAAGGAATAATTGCAATTCGTTCACTCTTTTATATCGGATGGATTTCATACTCCCTTAAATCAACTCGTGCGCCCGACATCATTGACCGCCTTGTCGAGCAGCGTGTCCTGTGTCTGCACCGCCTTCGACCCCGCCTCGTAGACGCGGTAGTTGTTGATGAGCTCGACCATCTCCGTGACAACGCTCGTATTCGACATCTCAAGCATCCCCTGTTCCACCGTTCCTGTTGCGGGGCGCGGCTGTGCGCCCCCCTGCGGACGGTAGAGGTTGTCCCCCTGCTTGACAAGGGAGTTCTTTCCGTCAAAGGCAACGACATCGATCTGTCCGATCTGTGCGCCGTTCGCATAGATGCGCCCGTCGCTCGCAATCGTCACATTCTGTGCATTCTCCGGAATCGTGATCGGACGCCCCCGCGAGGAAAGTACGTCCTGCCCGCGCATATTCTGCAAACGACCGGAGTTGGAACGGTAGAAGCCACCGTCACGCGTATAGCGAGGTCCGTCAATGGTATTCACGACGAAGTAGCCCTCGCCCGAGATCGCAACATCGTATGTGTTCCCCGTCGTCTGCATTGCGCCCTGCAGATGATCCGTCGCAATCTCGTCGACGGCAGAGCCGAGTCCGAGCATGCCGACGCGCGGCGGGCGGTTGCCGTCGATGCGGAAGCCCTTGAAGCTCGTCACGTCTGTATCGGCGGAGTGATCGTTGATGCGGCGCAGAAGCATCGGCTCAAACTCGCGTATCGCCATATCGTCACGCTTGTAGCCCGTCGTCGAGGCGTTGGCGAGGTTGTTCGCGATCATATCCGTATGCTTCGTCTCTGTAATCATGCCCGAAGCCGCGATATAGAGTCCTCTCCACATAGTTCATCCCTCTTTTTCCCGAAATCCATTCATCACTAAATAATTTCGCTGTACGTTTCGTTTTTCCTCTATTTTTTTCGCCCAAAGCTTGTATTCGTCGCCTTGCCGTCGAATTTATCAAAGATATCGAGTGCCTTGCCGCAGCCAAGAGCCACACAGGTCATCGGGTCATCCGCCACAAAGGTCGGCGTCCCCGTCTCACGCTGAATGAGATCCGCCATGCCGTAGAGCAGGGCGCCGCCACCCGTCAGCACGATGCCGCGATCCATGATGTCCGCCGCCAGTTCCGGCGGTGTCTCCTCAAGCACCTTCTTGACACAGTCGACAATGCGCATGACCGAGTTCTCAATAGCAGAGGAAGCCTGTGCGGTCGAGATCGTAATATTCTTCGGCAGACCCGAGAGCAGGTCGCGTCCGCGCACATCCATCTGCTCACGGCGTGCCGCCGTGTGTGCCGCGCCGACACGCAGCTTGATCTCCTCCGCCGTACGTTCGCCGATGAGCAAATTGAACTCGCGCTTGACGTAGGCGATGAGATCCTCATCAAACGTGTCGCCCGCAACGCGGATGCTCTCGCTCGTCACGACACCGCCGAGACTGATGACGGCAACATCCGTCGTGCCGCCGCCGATGTCGACGACCATTGAGCCCTGTGCCTCCACGATGTCGAGCCCTGCGCCCATCGCCGCTGCGAGCGGTTCCTCGATGAGCTGAATGTGTCGTGCGCCCGCCTGTTCTGCGGCCTCCTGCACGGCACGCTGCTCCACCATCGTCACCCCCGAGGGGATACAGATCATGATGCGCGGGCGAAAGACTATGCTGCGCCCAACCACCTTCTCGATGAAGAAGCGCAGCATGCTCTCCGTGATGTCGTAGTCTGCGATAACGCCGTCGCGCAGCGGACGGATGGCGACGATGTTGCCGGGCGTACGCCCGATCATCTGCCGCGCCTCCTCGCCGATCGCGAGCACCTGATTCGTGTCACGGTTCACCGCGACGACAGAGGGTTCTTTAAGGACAACCCCCTTGCCCTTGACATAGACGAGCACATTCGCCGTCCCAAGGTCAATTCCGATATCCATTGACATACCGAACATATGCGGCAAGCCTCCTAATTTTCATTTCATTCGTTGTCGGCAGGTTCATCCGTTGGCTGCGGCACGGGAATAAGTGACGCACGGATCTCCTCGAGGGATTTTTCCAAGGACTCCCGATACTCCTCGTGCAGGACTTCGTTATCCCATTTGCACTGCCGCCCGTAGAGCAAAATACCGTCGAGATAGGTCAGAACCAGCTCCGCAACGTAGGAGCGAGCAACCTCGCTCGTCGTCATGTAAGCCTCTTTGCTCTGGAGTTCAAACGCAATGCGATCGATGTAGTGTTCCCCTTCGATGAGGTACGCGAGGGAACGCAGACGCAGCCCGATCTCACGCGCGACAACGGCATCGTTCGAGCTGGACGAGCGATCCGAGGCGACCTTTTCAAAGATTGCCCATGCCTCATCACAGAGCTTCCCCAGCGCATCGAGCATCTGATCGCGTGCACGCTTCTTGCGCCACAGCACATCGCGCACCGACGGTTTTTTTTGCTCGCCCATGGTCTTCCCCCGATTTCGTTACATTTCTTTCTCAGCTTTTTCATTATATGACGTTCGTCTGTTATCGTCAATCTATAATTATGCGCACGCACACAGACGGCTTGCATTTCCATATCCGTTCAATGTAAAATAAAGGTAAGCAACGGAAAGAGGGGAACCTATGGCAGAAATTCTAAAAGAGGGCATCCGTCTGCATCTGCGCCGCGCAGAGATGGCAGACATCGACTTTATCTGCGCATTGCAGGAGGAAAAGGACAACAGCGACTACATTGTCCCGTTCTCACGCGCAGATCACGAGACGATCATCATACAGGCACAGGCGGCGATGGATATCATCGTCGAGGAGCGTGCGAGCGGGGAGCGCGTCGGCTATCTCCATGTCGCGGGACTGCTGCTCGCGTCAAAAGAACAGGAGTGGACACACGTCATCATCGGCAAGAAGGGGTGCGGCTACGGACACGAAGCGATGAAGCTCCTCAAGGCGTGGGCGTTCGAAGACAGGGGGGCACACCGTGCCTGGCTCGACTGCAAGGATTACAACGCGCGCGCACTGCACCTCTACGAGAGCGAGGGCATGGTGCGCGAGGCTCTGATCCGCGAGACAATCCTGCACAAGGGTGTCTACGAGAACCTCGTCGTCCTCGGCATCCTCGACCGCGAATATCGCGCACGCAAATGCGCAGGGCTTGAATTATAGGGAGGAAGTGACATGAACGATAACGAACTCATCGCATGCGCAGCAGAGTTCCGCAGCCGCGCCTACGCGCCTTACTCGGGCTTCGCCGTCGGCGCGGCACTCCTCGGGAGGAGCGGCAGAGTCTACGGCGGCGTCAACGTCGAGAACGCCGCCTATCCCGTCGGTATCTGCGCCGAGCGCACGGCAATCGCCGCTGCCGTCGCAGCGGGTGAACAGGAATTCGAAGCACTTGCCATCATTGCGGACAGCCCCGAGCCCTGTGCGCCCTGTGGCATGTGCCGACAGATGATCGTGGAGTTTCCGATCACACGCATCATCCTCGCAAATACTGTGGGCGACATGCGCGTGCTCACTCCTGCCGAGCTTCTGCCGTACGCCTTCGGCGCGGCGGCTCTGTCCGTAAAGGAACCTAAAAATGAAGATACTGATTGTTGACGACTCGCGCCTTGTGCGCATCAAACTCAAGGCGGAGCTCTTCGACCGCGGACATACCGTTGTCGAAGCCCGCGACGGCGAGGAGGCACTGCGGCGCATTGCGGACAAAAATCCCGATGCCGTCTTTCTCGACATCATCCTCCCGAAGCTCGACGGGTGCGAGGTGCTGCGCCGTCTGCGCGAAACACACCCAAACCTCCCCGTCGTCATGCTCTCGACGGCGGCAAGCACAGAAAACATTGCGTGCGCGAACGAAAACGGTGCGCTCATGTTCATCCAGAAGCCCTATTCCGACCACGAAATCACAGCGGCACTGACCAAGATGCAGCAGTGCGTGGAGGAACAATGAACACGCTCTTTCAAAGCTACACGGACACCTTCCTTGCAGGGCTCGCCGACTACGCACACATCACGGCAGCCCTCACGCCACAGGCAGAAGAAGCCTGCTACATCACCATATCGCAGCGTCTTGAGGCGGACGGCAGCCCGCTCATCGTCGCCCTTGCCGCCTCCGTCGACGCATTCTACGCGCTTGCAAGCGGTTACAGTGGTGTCTCGCTTGACGGTATGGACGAGCTGGCAGTCGACGCCGTCGGTGAGCTCTTCAACGTCATCAACGGGCATTTTTCCTCGCGTATGCGTGAGGACTGCATTGCTGTCTCCATCATCGACCCGCCGCGCCACTACCATGGAGCCGCAGAACCTGTGGAAACCGTATTTTCGCACGGCATCGCAAGTCCCGTCGGCGGGATGCACCTCATGGCGGCACATGAGGAATTTCTTGCCGCCGAGGCACATTGATTCAATTTCTGAAAGGAGCCTCCCTTGACCATATTCTCGCACACAGTTGACTTCGACAGTCTCATCGACCTCTTCCTCGTCCCCGCGACGATTCTTGGCGCAGCACTCACGGCGGGCATCATTGCCGACCGCCTCATCCGCCGCTACATTGACCGCCATCTCGCAGTAGAGGAAAGCACGTGGAAATACGTCCTCATCCGATCCATGCAGGGCGTCCCCATTTTCTTCAGCTTCATCATCGGTCTGTACTGGGCGATTGATGCCGTGGAGATCTCGCCGACGCTCACAAAGCTGCTCTCATACCTCCTCTTTACGAGCAACGTCTTCTCCATCACACGCGTCATTGCGCGTACGGTCGACGGTGTCGTCACCATGTACTTCGAGCGTTCGGACAAGAACCTCCCTAAGACGACCCTCCTCAACAGCATCCTCATTGGTATTATCTATGCCATGGGGCTCCTCGTCATCCTCCAGTACTACGGCATCTCCATCGCACCGATCCTCACAGCGGCGGGCGTCGGCGGCATGGCGGTGGCACTGGCGCTGCAGGAGACGCTTGCCAACATCTTCTCTGGACTCCACCTCATCCTCTCCAAACAGCTGCGCATCGGTGACTACATCCGCCTCAGTTCGGGCGAGGAGGGACGCGTCACGGACATCACATGGCGGTTCACCACCATCATCCCCGTCGGCGCGAGCAACACCATCGTCATCCCGAACAAGACCATCGCGGGTGCGAACATCACGAATTTCAGTCTCCCCACACAGAGCATCAGCATCAGTATCCCCGTCGGCGTCGCCTATGACAGCGACCTCGCCGCCGTCGAACGCATCACCATCGAGACAGCGAAGGATGTACTCGCACGCGTGGACAACAATCCGGATGCGAATCCACTCGTGCGCTACACGAACTTCGGCGACTCCTCCATCAACTTCGTCGTCATCCTGCCGTCGAGCCTGTTCGACCACCAGGGGCTGATCACGCACGAGTTCATTAAGGCGCTCACCGACCGCTACCGCGCCGAGGGCATCGACATCCCCTATCCCATCCAGACCATCATTCAGGAGAAGGCGGATGCGGAAGAGAACAGTCCACAGGGAGCAGCCTCGTAACCACCTGTATACGTCATCGTTTATCCACAAAGTCCACAGTTTCTCCCTGGGGAAACTGTGGATAACTTTTTGTCCAAAAATAGACCCGCCATGCCTTTTCCCATAGGGATTTTCACTCCCAAACGCACCCAATTTCCGAAAAATCCCTGTGGATAAGTCTGTGCAGAAACAACTAGATATAGATTCCCTATTGACGAACACCCACTAGATGTTGTATAATCCTCACGAAACGGCGCACGGTCGCCGAGAAGAAAAACGCGCCGCAGACGGCGCGCGAAAAAGGAGAATGCAGCATGATCGTCAACGATATCAACGTCACAGTAAATGGCCTCTCGGACATCACCCCGCACGAGGTGGAGAACTATATTGCATACATTGAGGGACAGACGCACGAGAAGCTGGATCGCCTCTCCATCACGGGGACGGACGACGGTCGTGTCACCCTCGGTTACGAGATGCGCCAGCCGAAGTTCGAGCGTGTCCGCCGCATTACGGGCTACCTCGTCGGCACCACGGATCGCTGGAACAACGCCAAGCAGGCCGAGGAGCATGAGCGTGTCAAGCACGGACTCCACTGAGATCCATATCTCAGGGATTGCGCGGGACTCCATCGTGGACGGTGAGGGCATACGGCTGACGGTCTTTACACAGGGCTGTCCGCGCCGCTGCCCCGGCTGTCACAATCCGGACACACAGCCGCTTGTCGGCGGCCGCATGACAACGGTCGGCGCGGTGCTCGCGGAGATCGACGAGAATCCACTCCTCACGGGACTCACGCTCAGCGGCGGTGAGCCCTTTCTGCAGCCGGCAGCATTGCTCCCGCTCGCACGCGGAGCGCACGCGCGGGGACTGGATGTGTGGAGCTACACGGGCTATACGCTCGAGGAGCTGCGGGCACAGAAGAACCCTGCGGTGGATGCGCTGCTCGATGAGGTGGATGTGCTCGTGGACGGCGACTACCGCGCCGAGGAGCGAGACCTCACGCTGCACTTTCGCGGCTCGCGCAACCAGCGCGTCATCGATCTCGCTGCAACACGCGCGACAGGTCAGCTTACACTACGATATGCAGACGAATAAAACAGGGAATCGGTTTTATGCCGATTCCCTGTTTTATTGCTAAAGGAAGCACTGATAAATTCAGCCACGCCATCTTGACGTATCTTTTTTGCCCG